>CABMOR010000064.1 GCA_902388225.1 uncultured Oscillospiraceae bacterium
TCACCCTTGCAAAAAAGCAGGGCATAATCATACTTACCGACAGCGACAGCGCCGGCTTTCTCATTCGCTCCCACATAAAGGGTTTTGTTAAAGAGGGAAAAATCACAAATGTTTTTATTCCCGATATTTTCGGCAAAGAGCGGCGAAAAACATCCCCCTCCAAAGAGGGAAAGCTGGGCGTGGAGGGCATGAGCGAACAGATTTTAACAGAAGCCTTTAAAAAGGCGGGAATTTTGCCCGGAGAGAAAAAAAAGTCCTGCCGCCCCATAACAAAGACCGACCTTTTTGACGACGGAATATGCGGCCGTGCCGACAGCAAGGCAAAACGTCTCCGGCTTTTAAAGGTTCTTGAGCTTCCCGAACGAATGAGCTCAAACGCCCTCCTTTCGGTGCTGAATTTCCTTTATTCCTTTGACGAATATAAAGAGGCGGTCAAATCGGTTGAGCAAGGTTCGTTTTGTGAAAAACAGCGTCCGTCCTTATAAATTTTGCCTTTTCTTGGTTCAACGGCTTTTTCAACCGATCGACCTTGATTACGCGAAAATTTATCTCATATATTTTTGCAAAAAAACAGCGTTTCGGCATAACCGAAACGCTGTTTCATTACTTAGGAAATTACTTGCCCTCGCTGAGACTTGCAAGATGCTCGTATTTCTCCTTGGCAGTCTCCTCGGCCTGTGCAAACAGTTCCTTTGCACGCTCGGGGAAGGCTCTCTCAAGAGAGGTGTAACGAACTTCACCGTGGATAAATTCGTCGTAGGAAGCAGTGGGAGCCTTGGAGTCAAGGTGGAAGGGATTCTCGCCCTTTTCAGCCTTGCGGGGATCATAGCGGAAGTTAAACCAATATCCCGCCTGAACAGCCGCCTTTTCCTCGGCCTGGCTTGCGCCCATGCCCTTGCGGATACCGTGGTTAATGCAGGGAGCGTAGGCGATAATAATGGAGGGGCCGTGATAACTCTCGGCCTCGTGGAAGGCCTTGAGGCACTGGTTGTAATCGGCACCCATGGCCACCTGCGCAACATATACATATCCATAGCTCATGGCGATTGCGGCAAGGTCCTTCTTCTTAACCTGCTTACCTGCGGCGGCAAACTGAGCAACCGCTCCGGTGGGGGTGGACTTGGAGGCCTGTCCGCCGGTATTGGAGTAAACCTCGGTATCGAACACAAGTATGTTTACATCCTCATTCTGAGCAAGAACATGGTCAAGACCGCCGAAACCGATATCATAGGCCCAACCGTCTCCGCCCAGAATCCACATGGACTTCTTTGCAAGATAGTCGGAATTTTCCTTCAGTTCCTTAACTGCGTCACACTTGCAGTCGCTCTTGGCAAGCTCTGCCTTGAAGGCCTCCGCGGCAGTAGCGTTCTTTGCTCCGTCATCCATGGTGTCAATCCATTCCTTGGCGGCAGCCTTAAGAGCGGCGTTATCGGAATTTTCAATAATATACCGAGCATGATTTGCCAGACGCTCACGGAGAGTCTTGTTGGCAAGCATCATACCGAAGCCGTACTCGGCATTGTCCTCAAAGAGGGAGTTGGCCCATGCGGGGCCGTGGCCCTTCTCGTTTACGGTGTAGGGGGTGGAGGGAGCCGAACCGCCCCAAATGGAGGAACAGCCGGTGGCGTTTGCAACATACATTCTGTCGCCGAAAAGCTGGGTTGCGAGCTTTGCATAGGGGGTTTCTCCGCAGCCTGCACAGGCTCCCGAGAACTCGAGCAGGGGCTGTTTAAACTGGCTTCCCTTGACGGTGGTGTCGGCAAATTTGGCGGCAACCTCTGCCTTCTTAGGCAGCTTCTGACCGTAGGCATAGACCTCCTGCTGGGCAATCTGGGTGTCCAGGGGTTCCATTTCCAGAGCCTTGTTTCCCTTCATGCCGGGGCAGACCTGAGAACAAACACCGCATCCGGTACAGTCAAGAGCCGAAACGGTCACGGCAAATTTCATGCCGGGAAGACCGGTCATATCCTTCATCTTCATGCTGTCGGGAGCCTTTGAAGCCTCTTCCTCGGTCAGGGCGACCGGACGGATTACGGCATGGGGGCAGACATAGGAGCAGAAGTTGCACTGGATACAGTTTTCGGGAACCCACTTGGGAACATTGACTGCAATACCGCGTTTTTCCAGAGCAGCGCTGCCGAGGGGGAAGGTTCCGTCGGCAGAATCCACAAAGGTGGAAACGGGAAGCTTGTCTCCCTGCTGTGCATTGACGGGGGTAAGAATCTTCTTCTCATATTCCTTGAGAACCTCGGTCTCTGCAAGATAGGACTTTTCCTCAGCCTCATCGACAGCGGTCTTCCAGGAGGCGGGAACATTGACCTTAGAGAATCCGTTAATTCCGCGGTCAATGGCGGCATGGTTCATGGCGACAACCTTTTCGCCCTTCTTGCCGTAGGACTTGGTGGCGGCTTCCTTCATAAGGGTGACGGCCTTGTCGGCGGGGATAATCTTGGAAAGAGCAAAGAAGGCGGCCTGGAGAATGGTGTTGGTGCGGTTTCCGAGTCCAAGCTCCATGGCGATATGGGTGGCGTCAATGGTGTAGAATTTAATGTCGTTCTTGGCGATATACTGTTTCATCTTGGCAGGAAGATGCTTATCAAGCTCTTCACCGGTCCAAGAACAGTTAAGAAGGAAGGTTCCGCCCTTCTTGATGTCCTCCACAATGTCATATTTGTCAACGTAGGAGGGGTTGTGGCAAGCGACAAAGTCGGCCTGGTTGATATAATAGGTCGAAGTGATGGGCTTCTTACCGAATCTCAGATGGGAAATGGTAACGCCGCCCGACTTCTTGGAGTCATAGGCGAAATAACCCTGAGCATAAAGGTCGGTGTTGTCGCCGATAATCTTAATGGAGTTTTTGTTGGCACCGACGGTACCGTCCGAACCGAGACCCCAGAACTTGCAGGAAGTGGTTCCCTTGGGGGTGGTGTCGGGATGTTCCTTCTCTTTAAGGGAAAGCTTGGTGACGTCGTCTTCGATACCGATGGTAAAGCGCTTTTTGGGAGACCTTGCATCCATGTTGCGGTAAACGGCGATAATCTGGGAAGGAGTTGTATCCTTTGAACCCAAACCGTAACGGCCGGTGTAAACCGGAACATCGGCAAACTTGGTATCTCTCAAGGCGGCCACAATGTCAAGATAAAGGGGCTCGCCGATAGAACCGGGCTCCTTTGTCCTGTCGAGAACGCTGATCTTCTTGACGGTTTTGGGCATGGCTGAAAGCAGATGCTTGACCGAGAAAGGACGGTAGAGGTGAACCTTAATAAGGCCGACCTTTTCGCCGTTTTTGTTGAGATAGTCAATGGTCTCTTCGATGGTGTTACATACCGAACCCATGGCGATGATTACCTTTTCAGCATCCCTTGCTCCGTAGTAATTAAAGAGCTTATATTTGGTGCCGAGTTTAGCATTTACGGCCTTCATGTAATCGTCAACAACATCTACTGCCTTTTCATAGTAAACATTGGAGGCTTCTCTTGCCTGGAAGAAGATGTCGGGATTCTGGGCGGTACCGCGCTGTACCGGATGCTCGGGATTGAGCGAACGGCGGCGGAAGGCATTTACGGCGTCATGATCCAGCAGCTCGTCAAGGTCCTTATAATCCCATACAGAAACCTTTTGAATCTCGTGGGATGTACGGAAGCCGTCGAAGAAATGGAGGAAGGGCACTCTGCCCTTAATGGCGGATAAATGCGCCACGGCGCCGAGATCCATAACCTCCTGAGGGTTGTTGGAGCAGAGCATGGCATAACCGGTCTGGCGGCAGGCATAAATATCCGAATGATCGCCGAATATCGAAAGAGCGTGGCTGGCAATGGCACGGGCCGAAACGTGAATTACGCCCGGAAGCAGCTCGCCCGCCATTTTATACATGTTGGGGATCATCAAAAGAAGTCCCTGGGACGCGGTGTAGGTGGTGGTAAGGGCACCGGCGGCAAGAGAACCGTGTACGGCACCCGAAGCGCCTGCTTCGGACTGCATTTCAGAAACCTTTACCTCCTGACCGAAAAGGTTTTTCTGGCCGGCGGCCGACATTTTGTCGGTCTCTTCAGCCATGTTGGACGAGGGGGTTATGGGGTAAATAGCGGCAACGTCTGTAAAAGCATATGATACATATGCGGCGGCGCTGTTTCCGTCCATGGTTTTTGTTTTTCTGGACATATTTATCTTCCTCTCTATAAGAAATCAAATTATAATGGTACAAACTAAAGTATATAATATCATTTTTTTTGCCGATTGTAAATAGTAATTATGCAGTTTTTTTGAGAGAAAAGACCGACTTAAAAGGCTTTTTTGAAAGAAAAAGGGTGTTTTTACAAAAAAATACTCAATTCCCAACTCCCTGCCGTAATTTTTATAAAAATTCAAAGAGGTTTAACATTTTCTTGCAGGTGATGAATTGTCCCTTTGAAACAGCGTTTCGCAAAGATATTTAACGGCAAACCACTACTATTATACACGAGGTTATTCTTTCTTTTAAATCTTTCGGCTCGAATCAAGCTCGCCCTTTCTATTGTCGCTTCCGCTCTTCCCCCCCGGTAGAACAGAGGGTTTATTTCCACGTCTAAAGACACCAAAAAATCCGTTCCCTCTCAAAAATGAGAAAGAACGGATTGATTTTTGTTTTTGTCAAAATATGCGGCAGATGTTTTTTAATTCATTTTATAAAATGGGGCGGCGTTATTTTCTTCGGCAAAATAAGCCATACCGCAAAATTCTCCTGCTGTTTTTTTCAAAAAACCTCCGGATTTGACAAGTCAAATTTTTATTCTGTTATTTATACCGCCTTATTAACAGCAATTTGAAGAATGGTCAGGGCATCCGACACAGTAATTCCCTGTTCGGAATCTATCTCTGCGGCTGCCGCTTGCCTCAGGTCAAGGGAAATCTTTTGAACCGATGCCTGAAGGGTCAAAAGGGCGTCGTCAATGGAAACCTGACCGTCGGCGTTGACATCTCCCCTGACGAAGACCTCTACGCCGAATTTGTCTTCTATACGGAATCCCGAGCCTTGATAGCAAAACGATCCTGTCGTCGCTCCGAGCTTACGGCCGACTATACCTACGGCAGTCTGAAGTTCCGATTCGAGACCTTCAATGGGTACGGTTTCGGCCACGGTTTGATCATCCACGGTCCATGTCATAGAAGGCATTACATCGATAACAATCGGCGGTTCGGCATTAAAAACGGGAGATACCGAAATTATTCCGGGCAGGGCGGAAAGCCGGTCAATGACCTCCAGCGGATCTGCGGAAATGTCCCCGTAATAATTTCCGTATTGTGATGTTATTGACAAAGCGGAAGTATCCGGCAGATAACAATAACCGTACTCGGTTTTATCGGGATCGGTTTTGTTGTCCATAATGGAGTCGTTGGAATAATATCTCACCACTCCTTGTTGTACCAACGTATCACCCAACATATTATTTTCATTGTAAACCGACATGTCAACTGTGAAATCAATACCGCGTATATCGGTCACATTTCTGTCAAAATATGTGCTGTCCACCGAGATGTTCCGGGTCTCGCCCACGGGGACATAAAGAATTTCGTCCGAAAAAACGGCAAATGCGCTGGCCGTCTTATAGTCTTTTGCAAGATAATTTCGTCTTGCCTTTCCTTCATAGATCTCAAATGCCTTTTCCATAGAGTCATTTCCGGGGGTTTTCAGAGTCAGTATAACCTGGTAAACAAAGCCGCTTTCGGTTTTTAACTTGGACACGGTTTTTACATCCGCAAACAGCGCTTCGTCAAAATCGGACAGGGCAAAAGTCTTTTGGGTTTCGGAATTTAATGTAACGATAAGGCTGTTGTCATAAACCGCCTCGGGCACATCCTCCTCGGCAACTGCCGGAAAAACGCAAAAACTCATCAACACCGCCAAAATAAAAGCTATCTTTTTTTTCATGTTATCAGCAATCTCCTTTACATATATGTTTTTTTATTTTATTAATTATGTACGATTCATTGTAACATTCCCCTTTTTCATTTATATTCATTTTATTGTGCTTTTTTCACGAGTAAATAAATAATTTTTTACAAAAATCTGTTTGGTTTTACTCTACAATCATTGTATATCTATTACCTTTTTTTGTCAATACTATTTTTTGTAAAATTGCATTTTTTATAATTATTTGTTCTATTTTAATACGGGCGGTCTCAAAATGCCCGGCAAACCGGAAAAGTATTGTCAATCCGTTATCTATCCTTACAAAAACAAAAGCCAACCGACAGAAAGTAAAATCTGAAAAATCCGCACCTTAAAAGGTACGGATTTTGTTTAATAAAATTTGCTCGTTATACTATGTTTTAGGCGGGTTTTGCAAAAGTTAAGCCTTTCCCACCGCAATCTGTAAGGTCAGTATGGCGTCGCTCATGTCGATAATTCCGCTTAAATCGGCATCGGCTCCCGCGATGTCGATGTCGGTCACCCTTATCTTGCCGACGCAGTACTGCACCACCGCGAGAGCGTCATTTACGGTCACACTGCAATCTCCGTTTGCGTCCCCCCTAAGCGTCATGGAGCTTAAACACTTGGCATATTTAAGACAAACATATCCGGTTTGGCCGCCGTAATCTATCTTTCCCCATTCTCCGTAAACCTCATACGCCCGAATCTTTTCGTCAAATCCAAGTCCCCCCAAAACCCCGCTTTGGGAAGAGGGCGCCGACCGTACATTTACACCGTTTGAAGAGGTTATGGAATATGTCCCCACAAGATATTTTACATTTTGATTAACCGTGACCTCAAAACCGCATGAAAACCCCCACATGGAAACGGTAACGGTGTGGGTTCCGGGAGAGGAGGAATATCCCGAAAGCTCAAATCCCGAGGTAAATATCTCGCCTGTTCCGTCGGAATAGTGCATTTTTACCGAAAGACCTGTGCTGTCGAAATCCTCGCCCTCGGAATAGACCGTCTTGTTGGGCTTTGAGATTATCTCCATATACAATGTATATACCGGGTCGGGAATTTTTTCGGAATATTTAAGACAGACAAAGCCGACTGTTCCGTTATAGCTTGTCTTGCCCCATTCTCCCACCGTCTCGGTAACATCAATCT
>CABMOR010000065.1 GCA_902388225.1 uncultured Oscillospiraceae bacterium
TCCATTCTTAAGGAGCTTTGCAGGGTTTGCGAAAGAAGTTTTGAGAGGCCGAGCATAACCGAACTTGAAAATTCCGTGCTCATAACCGTATGCGAAAAAGCCGAATATACCGTAGATTTGGGGGTATGCCAAATCAACTGCGACGACAACCGTCTTTGCGGAGACGCCGTGACCACCTTTTCGGACGGGAAGGGACATTTCTACATGCTGCTCAGCGACGGCATGGGCAGCGGTGGTCGGGCGGCGGTTGACGGAGCCATGGCATCGGGACTGATGAGCCGGCTTTTAAAGGCCGGATTCGGAGCCGACTGTTCCCTTGATATTGTAAATTCCGCCATGCTTTTCAAATCCACCGACGAATCCCTCGCCACCCTTGACATAACCGAAATCGACCTTTTTTCGGGATACGGCAGATTTTTTAAGGCCGGAGCACCCGTAACGGTTGTAAGGCGGCTTGGAAAAACGGTCAACATTGAAAGCGAAACCGTACCGGCCGGAATACTTAAAAATGTAGCCTTTTCAAAGTCCGATTTAAAGCTTTCAAAGGGAGACATTGTGGTCATGATGTCGGACGGCGCCACCGAAAGCGGATTCGACTGGATTGGGGTTGAAACCGAGGTTTGGAAGGACGGCTCGGCTCAGGAGCTTGCCGAACACCTTGCCGATTACGCACAGCGACGATTAGACAAGGATCACGGAGACGACATAACTGTCATGGTCGGAATAATTGAAAAAGCGATATAAAAAAACCCCTCTTTGATAAAACACAAAGAGGGGAAAACTTTTTAAATGTCGTTCTTTACAAGGTCCTCATAGGTCTCTCTCTTGACAATAACCTTTGACTTTCCTTCGCTTATCATTACAATAGGAGGCTTGGGAACACGGTTATAGTTTGAGGCCATGGAATAGTTATATGCCCCGGTGCAGAAGACGGCGAGAATGTCTCCCGGCTCGGGAGTCTGAATTTTGGTGTTTTCCTGAACAAGGTCTCCGCTTTCACAGCACCGCCCCGCCACCGTTGCAACATAATCGGCCGGCTCGTTTATCTTGTTTGCCACGGCGACGGAATATTCCGACTGGTAAAGAATATAGCGGGGGTTGTCGGTCATGCCTCCGTCAACCGAAACATAGTTGCGAATTCCCGGAATGGTCTTGACAGCTCCGACGGTGTAGAGGGTGGTGCCGGCAGGGCCGACAATTGAACGGCCGGGCTCAATCATGATAAAGGGAATGTTAAGTCCGAGGCCGGCACAGGTTTCCTTTACCGTAACCGACACCTGCTCCATAAAGGTTTTGTAAAGCTTTGCGTCATCGTCTTTGAGGTAACGTATGCCGAAACCGCCGCCCAAATTAAGCTCCTTTATTTCATAGCTAAGCTCGTTTTTGACCTTGGCGATAAAGCCAAGCATAACCTCGGCCGCCGCCTTGAAGGGCTCGATTTCAAAAATTTGAGAGCCGATATGGCAATGAACTCCCTTGAGCGTTACATTTTTCTGCTCAAGGACTTCCCTGACCGCCTCAAAGGCCTCCCCTGTTTCAAGGGCAAAGCCGAATTTGCTGTCGATTTGGCCGGTGCGGATAAAATTGTGGGTGTGGGCGTCGATTCCGGGCTTTATTCTTATCATAACTCCCGGCTTTTTACCAAGCTCGTTTGCCATCTTTTCGATGGTTCTAAGCTCGGTAAGGTTGTCCACAACAATCCTGCCGACGCCGCTTTCAAGAGCCATTTTTATCTCGTCAGCCGTCTTGTTGTTTCCATGAAAAACTATTTTTTCGGGCGGGAAATCAACCGAAAGAGCGGTATAAAGCTCTCCCCCCGAAACCACATCGATTCCAAGGCCCTCTTCCTTAATTATGCGGCACATTTCCTTACAGTTAAGCGCCTTGCTGGCATAAACCGCAAGACCCTTTCCGCCGTAATTGTCGTCAATCGACTGTTGAAATGTACGGCAATGTCCCCGAATGGTACGCTCGTCCAAAAGATAAAGTGGCGTGCCGTATTTTTCGGCAAGCTCCACCGCGTCCATGCCGCCTACCGTCAGATGCCCCTTTTCGTTGGCACCGAGACTGCTTGTTACAAACATTTAAAATCCTCCCTTTTTATCCGCAAAAGCGGCTGTTAAGCGTCGTCCCCCCAATCGGAAACACATTCGCTTATTATTCCCTTAATTTTCTCTACCCCCTGCCCGGTTTTGGACGAAAAGGGTATCATTGTTATATTTTCATATTCCGAAAACTGCTTCTCAAAATCGGCAAGACGGTTTGAGGTTTCGGTTTTGTTAAGCTTGTCGGCTTTGGTGAGCACAATGATAAAGGGGTAACCGTAATCACACAAAAAGCTCACCATGTTCATGTCGTCCGAAGATGCAGGATGTCGCATGTCAATAAGCTGGACCACCAGCGCCACATTTCTTTCTTTTGAAAAATAGTTTTCGCAAAGCTCAGAAAAACGGGCGGTTTCGGCCTTTGACCGCTTGGCATATCCGTATCCCGGAAGGTCAACCAAACGGCATCCGTCGGTCTTGTAAAAATTTACGGTCACGGTTTTTCCGGGGGTGGCCGAAACTCGGGCAAGAGCCTTGCGGTTCAGTATTTTGTTCAAAAGAGAGGATTTCCCGACATTTGAACGACCGGAAAATACCACCTCGGGCACAACCGACAAAGGAAGCTGTTTTGCAAGTCCCGCCGACATTTCAAAATCAACCTTGTTAAAATTCATTTGGCCGCCCTCCTTATGCGAAGTTTGCCGCAGAATCGCCCTTTTCCTTACGAAGAATAGGCTTTTTGCCTTCCGACAGGGTGTTTGTTTTCAAATATCCGCCGTCGGCAAAAACAACCGGAAGCACCCCGTCAATGACGCTTACATCGACAAAATTCAAACTCTCTTTAACCTTGGCGTCAATCTCGTCAAGGTCGGGCAGGTTTTCGCTTGGAATTATAACCGTCTTCATGTTGTGCTTATAGGCGGCCATGGTCTTTTCCTTAAGTCCGCCTATGGCCATTACACGGCCGGTGAGAGAAATTTCTCCCGTCATGGCCACGTTTCCTTTAACCGGAGTATTGCTAAGCGCCGAAAGCAGAGCCACCGTCATGGTTATGCCGGCCGAAGGGCCGTCCTTGGGAACTGCGCCCTGGGGAGCGTGAATATGTATATCCATGTCCTTGTAAAATTTTTCGGGAATGTTGAAAATCTCGCTTCTCGAGCGGATATAACTTATGGCCGCCGTAGCAGATTCCTTCATGACATCTCCGAGGGAACCGGTCAAAATGACCTTTCCGCTTCCCGGAAGAGCCGCCGCCTCGATTTGAAGCAGCTCTCCCCCAACCGATGTCCAGGCAAGTCCGTTTACCACGCCTACCTGATTTTTGTCGGTATATATTTCGGGCTTGAATTTATAGTTGCCGAGAAAATCCTTGATATTTGACTGTCTGATGCTTACACAGCTCATTCCATCGCCAACGATTTTGGCTGCGGCCTTTCGGCAAAGAGCGGCAAGATTTCTCTCGAGATTTCTCACACCTGCCTCACGGGTGTAGTTGTCGATAAGGCAATAAATTGCGTCGTTTGAAATCTTACAGGTCTTTGAAGTCAGACCATGACGGGCAAGCTGTTTTTTAAGCAGATGCTTTTTGGCAATACTGAATTTCTCTTCCCTTGTGTATCCCGGAAGGCTGATAACCTCCATTCGGTCGAGCAAGGTGTCGGTGGAATTTGCCGTAACAATAAAGAAAACATCCGAAAGGTCAAAGGGAATCTCTATAAAATGGTCGTGAAATTCCACATTCTGTTCGGGGTCAAGGGCCTCCAAAAGGGCCGACGATGGGTCTCCCCTGAAATCCGAGCCAAGCTTGTCAATCTCATCCATAAGAATGAGAGGATTTTGACTCTTTGACTGTTTAACCGCTTCAATTATTCTTCCCGGCATAGAGCCAATATAGGTCTTGCGGTGTCCTCTGATATCCGACTCATCCCGCACTCCGCCAAGGGATATTCTTGCGTATTTCCTCCCCATGCAGGCGGCAATTGACCGGGCTATTGAGGTCTTTCCAACTCCGGGCGGTCCCACAAGGCATATAATCTGCCCCTTAATATCGGGAGCAAGTGCCCTTGCGGCAAGCATCTCAATTATGCGTTCCTTGACCTTTTCAAGGCCGAAATGGTCCTTGTCAAGCTGTTTTTTTGCCGCCTTAATGTCGTGCTTTTCCTCCGTTTTTATTCCCCATGGAAGCTCAAGACAGGTGTCGAGATAACCTCTGACTACCGTGGCTTCGTGGGAACCCGACGGCATTTTCAGCAGGCGGTTAACCTCCTTGAAAAGTCGTTCCTTGACCAAGTCGCAGGCACAAAGCCCGGAAATTTTCTTTCGGTATTCCTCGGCCTCCTCCTCGGGATTTTCCTCCTCACCGAGTTCCTCCGAAATGACCTTCATCTGCTCTCTGAGAAAATAATCCCGCTGATTTTCGTCCATGCTTTCATGAACCTTGCGCTCGATTTCGTGCTCAAGCTTTAAAAGCTCGGTTTCCGACTTTAGTTGAGCTATGACATATTCAAGCCGCTTAAGGGGATTGGTTTCCTCCAGCACCTTTTGCTTGGTCTCATATGTAAAGGGCACATTGGCCGCAATGTATTCGGAAATTGCCCAAAAATCCTCATTGGAGGCCACATGAAGAATGACATCGGGAGAAATTTTCCGGTTTTCTGCGGCATATTTTTCAAAATCGTCCTTAAGGGTTCTGAGCAGCGCCGACCTTAACATGGCGCTTCCTCGGCCGATTTTATCGTTTAAAATGTCGGTCTCGACCAAATAAATAGGGTCGGAAGAAATGACATTTGTTCTTTTGGCCTTGAAAAGTCCCTCGGCCACAACCCTAAGGCCGTCGCCGGGCAGACGTATTATCTGCTTAATGCGTGTAACACAGCCAACCTCATAAATTCCGTCGGGCTCGGGATCCTCATTTTCAAGGTCCTTTTGAGCCGCCAAAAACACAAGGCGGTCCCTGGACATAGCTTCATTTATTGCGGCAAGAGATTTGGGTCTTCCCACGTCAAAATGCAACTGTACCGAAGGAAAAATGACCAGGCCGCGGAGGGCGATCATGGGCATCTCGGAATATAGTTTTTCGGACATTTTTTATCCTCCGTAAGTTTCAAAAAGTTTCTGTAATTTCAAAAATCGGCAACTGTCAAAAAAGCAATTGCCGATAGAATTCAGGCGATATCGCCTTTATTATCATCTTTTTCGTCCACACCAAGTTCAATGGGCTTGCGGTTGGGGTTTTTTAACACAACGGCCTCGGCCTTTCCCTCAACAAAATCCCCGGTGACCGTCACCTTTTCAACCGTGGGGTCGGACGGAACCTCAAACATCAGACGGTTGAGCAAATCCTCCATTATCGAACGAAGTCCTCTTGCTCCGGTCTTTCTTTCGGAGGTCTTTTGGGCAATGGCAACAAGAGCGTCGGGAGAAAATTCAAGCTCCACCCCGTCCATTTCAAAAAGACGCTTATACTGTCTGACCACCGAGTTTTTAGGCTCGGTCATAACCCTTACAAGGTCATCCCGGCTCAGTCCCTTAAGTGAGGTAACCACCGGAAGCCGACCCACAAGCTCGGGAATGAGTCCAAAACGGACAAGATCCTGTTGAGTGACATGGGTAAGCTGGACCTCCTCGGAGGAATTCTCGGCGGGTTTGATGTCGTTTTCAAAACCGAGAGAACCGCCTCCCCGGCGTTTGGCAATAACCTTGTCAAGACCGTCAAAGGCTCCGGCACATATAAACAGAATGTTGGTTGTGTCGATTTGGATAAACTCCTGCTGAGGGTGCTTTCGGCCGCCTCCGGGAGGAACATTTGAAACGGTTCCTTCGAGGATTTTAAGAAGCGCCTGCTGAACCCCCTCGCCGCTGACATCGCGGGTTATGGACGGGTTTTCGGATTTTCTGGCAATCTTGTCGATTTCATCCACATATATAATACCGTGCTCGGCCGCCTTGACGTCGAAATCAGCCGCCTGAATAAGGCGAAGCAGAATATTTTCCACATCCTCACCAACATAACCGGCCTCGGTAAGGGTGGTGGCGTCGGTTATGGCAAAGGGCACGTCGAGAATCTTGGCAAGTGTCTGGGCAAGAAGGGTTTTTCCAACGCCGGTGGGTCCCAGCAGAAGAATGTTGCTCTTCTGGAGCTCAACATCGTTTTCCGACTCGAACATGGTCCGCTTATAGTGGTTATAAACCGCCACCGAAAGAGATTTTTTTGCCTCTTCCTGACCGATGACATATTCATCAAGCTTTTGCTTGATTTCCTTGGGCTTTAAAAGCTTGGGAAGATGCTCGTCATGCTTTTGCGGCTTTTTTTGCCTAATGGCAGGACCTGCCTGCTCCTCAACCGTCTGATTGCAAAGCCGGACGCACTCGTCGCAGATATATGTCCCGCCTCGGCCGAACATAATCCTGACCATGTCCTGGCTTTTGCCGCAGAAGGAGCATCGGACATTTTTTCCTTTGATATCGTTAGGCATAACTTAGGTGCTCTCCGTTTATCTTTTAGTAATGACCTTGTCCACAAGACCGTATTCCATGGCCTGTTTGGCTGTCATGAAATTGTCACGCTCGGTATCCTTCTCGATTATCTCAAGAGGCTTGCCGGTGTTTTCCGAAAGAATTCGGTTGAGATTTTCTCTGGTGTTCTTAATATGGTCGGCGGCAATGAGTATTTCGGTGGCCTGACCCTGCGCTCCGCCAAGGGGCTGGTGAATCATTATCTCGCTGTTGGGAAGGGCAAATCTCTTGCCCTTCTGTCCCGATGAAAGCAGAAATGCGCCCATACTTGCGGCCATGCCCATACAAATGGTCGAAACATCCGACTTAATGTACTGCATGGTGTCGTAAATGGCAAGTCCTGCCGTAACCGAGCCGCCGGGAGAATTGATATAAAGATTTATATCCTTTTCGGCGTCTTTTCCCTCGAGATAAAGAAGCTGGGCGATAACAAGGCTGGCGGTGGTATCGTTGACCTCGTCGGAAAGAACAATTATGCGGTCGTC
>CABMOR010000066.1 GCA_902388225.1 uncultured Oscillospiraceae bacterium
CCATACACAACTGGATGGACGACAGGGTAACCGAAAATGCCGCTCCCTGTGATTTGGACGGGAAAAAAGTGCTCTCGGTGGGAAGATTCGGAGAAGAAAAGGGCTATGACCTTATGGTTGAGACTGCAAAAAAGTTTCTGCCCGCACATCCAGACTGGCAATGGCATGTCTACGGAGAGGGAGAGACCTTTGAGCAGATAAAGTCCATGATAGAAAAAGAGGGTCTGCAAAGTCAGTTAAAGCTTATGGGTAACAATCCGAATGTGCTTTCACTCTATCGGAATTATTCGGTTTTTGTGCTTCCTTCCTACCGTGAGGGGCTTCCTCTTGTGCTTCTTGAAGCCAAGGCAAACAAAATGCCCATTGTTAGCTTTGACATTGATACCGGCCCGAGGGAAATGGTTGATGACGGTATCAACGGTTTCTTAATAGAGCCATATGACACCGATAAAATGGCTCAAAAGCTGTCCCTCCTTTCGGAGGACAGACAGCTTCTTCAAAGCTTTTCCGAACAATCGAAAAGAAAAATCGAAAGGTTTTCAAAGCCCGAAATTTTCGGACAGTGGTGCGGTCTTATTGACGGCCTCTCTGCTAAAAAGAAAACCAAAAAAACCGACAACTGTCTTTCGGAGGACAAATGAGAAACAAACAGGCCTTTAAAAACCTTTGGGGAAATCTGCTGCTTCAGATAATCGTGGCATTTTCAGGGCTTATTCTTCCCAGATTCTTTCTTAACCAATACGGTTCCACCGTTAACGGAATGATCAACTCGGTTTCCCAGTTTCTGACCTACCTTAATTTGGTGGAGGCAGGAATAAGCTCGGCAGCCATTGTGGAGCTATACGGACCGCTTAACGAGAATGACACCGGAGCGATAAACTCAGTATTATCTGCCTTGCAGAAGTTTTATTATAAATCCGGCGCGGCATACATTATATTGCTCGTTCTTTTAACGGTTGTATATCCTATGTTCGTGGCCAATCAGATTGACAGCCTCGAAACCCGTATACTTATTCTGATTCTTGCGGCGAGCAATCTTGTGGATTTCTTCTTTATAGGAAAATACCGTGTGCTCCTTACGGCCGACCAGCGGGGCTATGTCATATTCCTGTCCCAGGCGGCGGCCACTCTGGTTAACATGGGTGTGTCAATACTGCTTATAAAGCTGGGCTGCTCTTTCATTTTGGTTAAGGGGGTTGCCACCGGCCTTTATATTGCCAGATTTATTTTTGTTTATGCCTACGCAAGGCGAAGGTATAATTTCTTAAACTTCAAAACCGGTTTCCAAAAGGGGCTTTTAAAGCAGAGATGGGCGGCGCTCATTCATCAGATAGTGGGCGTTATTGTCAACAACACAGATATAGTAATTCTTACCCTTTTTATGGGTGTAACGTCCCTCCAAGAGGTCAGCGTTTACACCACCTATAACATGGTGGCGGTTTCTCTGACATCGCTTTTAAGCGTGTTTTCCAACGGCATAACCTCGAGCTTCGGTTCTCTCATTTTCAGCAACGACAAAAAGGCGCTTAAGAATGCCTATTCAAACTATGAGTATTTTTATATGATAGTACTCTTCTGCATATATACCTGCTGTGCTGTACTTTTGCTCCCCTTTGTGGGACTTTATACCGCCGATGTCAATGACGGGGTGCAGTATGTCAGACAGAATATAGCCTTTCTGTTTGTTATTTTGGGGCTTATGCAGAATATAAGAATTCCGTCCCTTACCATGATTTGCGCCGCCGGCCATTTCAAGGAGACCCAAAGCCGAGCCATTTTCGAGGCTGTTATAAACATTGCGGTTTCTCTTGCCCTCATTAAGCCTCTGGGCATGGCGGGAATCCTTATGGGAACCATAGTTTCCTATTTCTACCGTTCCCTTGACTGTATTATCTATAACAGCAAGTATCTTGTAAATGACACCCTTAAGCTTTCCTTCAGAAGAATCATAAGAAATGTCATTGTGTCCCTTGGGATAATAGTGGTCATCTTCAAATTTTTCTCTCCCAATCCCGGAAACCTTTTGGAATGGTTTGTTTTGGCGGTTATTACCGTTGCGGTAAGCGGAGGACTCATTTTGGGTATCAATGCCGCTTTTGAGCCTTCACAGATTAAACAGCTTTTTTCCAGGGTGAAATCGGTTTTAAAAAGAGCATAATAAATGGGCGGACAACCGAAAGCTTTATATGTTTTGGTTTTCGCCCCTTTAATTTTCCGGCCCTATAATATAGCTTTGTCCCAATACCGTAACCTCCGCATGGCCCGCTTCTATCTTAAAGCTGAAGGCAGGGGAGAAGTCGGCAAAGCCCACCTGTCGTGTGCGGTTGTCGACTATAAATATTCCTATAATGCCCACAAAAAAGCACACCGCAATTATGGCACAGCAGAGCTTTATTTCACCTTTGATCATTTAATCACCATGTTTATTTTTTTATAAAAAATCCGAATTATACAAGGGAGGATATTTTTGATGAATGAAAATTTACCGAGACTGAGCAGTAAAGCTCTGTCGCTTCCTCTTTCTCCCGGAGTATATATAATGCACGATAAAAGCGGAAAGATTATTTATATCGGAAAGGCAAAAAAGCTCAAAAACCGAGTGAGCCAATATTTCCGCGCCGGAGCCGACCATACTCCCAAGGTTCAGAAAATGGTAGATAACGTATACGATTTTGAATATATTGTATGCACCACCGAATTTGAAGCTTTGGTGCTTGAAGCTTCGCTAATAAAGCAGAATATGCCCAAATACAATATTCTTTTAAAGGATGACAAGGGGTATCACTATATAAAAATTACACGGCCCCCTTTTCGGCGTATATCCTCCGAGGTTCAAAAGCAAAATGACGGAAGCCTTTATCTGGGCCCGTATACTTCGGGCTTTGTGACGAAAAATACCGTCGACGAGGTGTGCAAGACATTTACCCTTCCTCAATGTCAAAAAAAGTTTCCCTCCGACTATAAAAAATCCCGTCCCTGTCTTAATTATGCAATAGGCATATGTTCGGCTCCCTGCGCCGGAAAAATTTCTCTCGATGACTACGAGAGCCTTGTGGACAGGGCGGTGGAATTTCTCAAGGGAGATACGGTCTCGGCTGTAAAGCGTCTTGAGGCCGATATGGAAAAGGCGGCCGAAAATCTCGAATTTGAGCGGGCGGCAAAGCTCAGAGACCGCATTTCGGCCATAAAAAACATTGGAAAAAAACAGCATATTGTGGCTTCAAAGGTAAAAAATCAGGATGTATTTGCCTTTGAAAACACACCCGGCACATCCTGCTTTGAGGTTTTCAGATTTTTAGGCGGAAAGCTGTTTGACAGGGAGGAATTTGTTTTTGATGCCCTCCCGGACAACGGCCAGACCAGAAGCGATTTCCTCGTCCAGTATTATTCCCTCAACAGGGAAATTCCAAAACAGATTACTGTCGATACTTACCCGGAGGATGCCGAGGTTTTAGAAGAATGGCTGAGTAAGAAGAGCGGACGGGGAGTGAACATTCACACCCCTCAAAAGGGAGAACAGCTTGAGCTTGTCAAAATGTGCAAAAAGAATGCGGCAGAACGCCTTGTCATGCTTTCCGGCAAGATAGGAAGGCAGAAGGCGGTGCTTGACGAGCTTGCAAAGCTGTGTGGACTTGAAAAGACGCCGGAATATATAGAAGCCTACGACATCTCTCACACTGCCGGAGATGAAAATGTGGCGGGGATGATAGTTTTCAAGGACGCAAAGCCCTTTAAAAAGGCATATAAAAGGTTTAAGATAAAGTCCTTTTCGGGGCAGGATGATTATGCCTCTATGGCCGAGGTTATTTACAGGCGTTTTTGCGAATATCAAAAGCATAAGGACAGCAACGAGGGCTTTGGGAGGCTACCCGACCTTATACTCCTTGACGGAGGCTCAGGTCAGCTTTCGGCTGTTAGAAATATAACGGATAAAATGGATATTGATGTTCCGATTTTAGGAATGGTCAAGGACGGTCACCATAAAACCAGGGCGCTGGTATCACAAAATGGCGAAATTCAGATTAAGGCAATTCGGGGGGTATTTACCCTTATAACTCAAATTCAGGACGAGGTTCACCGTTTTGCGATTGAATACCATCGCTCCCGCCGTTCCAAAAAAAGCTTTTCCAGCTCTCTTACCAACATTGAGGGAATTGGGGAGGTCAGAGCCAGAAACCTGCTTTCCGCATTCGGAAGTATTGAAAAAATAAAATCGGCGGAAATTGAGCAACTTGCGGCGGTTGCCGGAATGAATAGGGCGGCGGCTGAAAAGATAAAGGAGTATTATTCAAAGTATGAGTAAGACGGAAAAAATGACAAACACCTTTTTTGTCAATTTACTTGTTTTTGGGTAAAAAGAGTTCATTTTGAAAATAAAACTTGAAATGGATAAAATATGGGTATATAATGAAGTGTATTTTTGATGATTAGAGGAATAGTTGTGCAAAAAAGAGAAGATATAAGAAATATTGCCATAATTGCTCACGTTGACCACGGCAAGACCACCCTTGTGGATCAGATGCTTTCCCAAAGCGGAATTTTCCGTCAGAACGAGCAGGTGGCCGAGCGTGTAATGGACTCCAATGATCTTGAAAGAGAACGTGGAATTACCATTCTTTCTAAAAATACCGGCGTTCATTATAACGGAGTGAAGATCAACATTGTTGATACTCCCGGCCATGCCGATTTCGGAGGAGAGGTCGAGCGTATTCTCATGATGGTGGACGGCGTTTTGCTCCTTGTGGACGCCTTTGAAGGATGTATGCCTCAGACCAGATTTGTGCTTAAAAAAGCTTTAGCTTTGGGCAAAAAGGCCATTGTTGTGGTTAACAAAATCGACCGTCCGGGTGCCCGTCCGGCCGAGGTGGTTGATGAGGTTATCGACCTGTTTATAGAGCTTGATGCCGAAGAGGACCAGTTGGAATTTCCGGTGGTTTACGCTTCGGGCAGAGACGGCACATCTGGTCTTTCTCCCGACGAGATGACCGACGATCTGCGGCCTCTTTTCGACACTATATTAAAGGAAATCCCCGCTCCGGACTGTGACCGTGAGGCTCCGCTGAGGGCGCTTGTTTCCAACATTGATTATGACGATTATGTAGGTCGTATCGGCGTAGGAAGGGTCGAGCAGGGAGAGCTTAAGGTCGGTCAGCAGGTGGTTCTTTGCCGAAATGACAGCGATGTTCAGACCAAGGCTAAAATTATAAAACTTTATACTTTTGAAGGATTAAAGCGAGCGGAGGTTCAGGTGGCGGGACCGGGAGATCTCGTGTCCATTGCCGGAGTTACTTCCATAAATATCGGCGATACGATATGCGATCCCGAACACCCCGATCCCATGCCCTTTGTAAAAATTGACGATCCCACAGTTTCCATGAACTTTATGGTTAACAACTCCCCCTTTGCGGGAAGAGAGGGAAAGTATGTTACCTCCCGAAATATCCGCGACCGACTTTTCAAAGAGGTCGAGACCAATGTCAGTTTAAAGGTTGAGGAGACCGATTCGGCCGACACCTTTAAGGTTTCGGGACGCGGCGAGCTCCATCTTTCCATACTCATTGAGACAATGCGCCGTCAGGGATATGAGTTTCAGGTTTCCCGACCTAAGGTAATTTATAAAACCGGAGAAAACGGGGAGAGGCTTGAACCTATCGAACTGCTTATGGTGGAGGTGCCCGAGGCATATGTGGGACCGGTTATGGAAAAGCTCGGCTCCCGCAAAGCCGAAATGATAAACATGGGCACAAGGGACGGCGGAATGACCCACATAGAGTTTCGCATTCCGGCAAGATGCCTTATGGGATACCGACCCCAGTTTTTGACCGCCACCAACGGAAACGGAATTATGAACCATGTTTTCGACTGTTTTGAGCCGTATAAGGGCGATGTTGAAGAGAGAGAAAGCGGTTCGATCGTTTCCTTTGAGACGGGGGAGACAAGCGCTTACGGTCTTTACAACACCCAGGACAGAGGCCGCCTTTTTGTAGGACCCGGCGTGGAGGTTTATGAAGGCATGATCGTGGGAGAAAGCCCCAAGGGGGACGATATTGTCTGCAATGTGTGCAAGAAAAAGCATCTGACAAACACCCGTGCTTCGGGTTCGGATGACGCCTTGAGGCTCGTTCCTCCCGTAAACATGAGCCTTGAGCAGTGCCTTGAATTCCTCAAGGATGACGAATATCTTGAGGTTACACCCAAGTCGCTGAGATTGCGTAAGTCAATTTTGAACAAGGAACAGCGTCTAAAGGCCGAAAACCGCAAAAATAACGCTTGATTAAAGGGAGTTTATGACTGTAATTATATTAGATCTTGAATGGAATACGGCTTATTTTCCCAAAGAATCAAGATTTATAAATGAAATAATTGAATTTGGAGCCGTCAAGCTTGACGACAATCTTGATGTGGTCGATGATTTTCAGAGCTTTGTCCGTTCAAGGCTTACAAAACGCCTGAGGGGCAAGGTCAAGGAGCTTACTCATATTACCAACGACGACCTTCTTCGTGAAGGAGAGGATTTTGCCAAGGTACTTTCCAACTTTACCCGTTGGGCGGGGGAGGACAACCTGATAATGACCTGGAGCAATACAGATCTTCATGTTTTGGCAGATAACTGTAAAAGCTTTGTAGGACAGGAAACCATTCCTTTCCTCTATTATTATGCCGACCTGCAAAAGTATGTCCAAAACTACCTTGACCTTGATGAGTCGGCTCAGCTTGGGCTTTCTCATGCCGCCGAGCTTATGGGAAGCTACAGCGGGGATATTGATTTTCACCGTGCAAAGGGCGACAGCTTTCTTTGTGCCAGAATTTTCAAGCAGTGCTATGATCCCGAATGTTTTGACGATTATGTTTATAACACAAGAGGAACCGATTTTTACGACCGCCTGTTTTTTAAAAATTACATTATTTCCGAGGTGAGTGACGAAAATATCGAGCCGTCGGATTTGAGATTCAAGTGTCCCGAATGTGACGGGCACCTGCGAAAAACCTGCAAATGGCGGTTTAAAAACCGATATTTTGCCGCCGAGTTT
>CABMOR010000067.1 GCA_902388225.1 uncultured Oscillospiraceae bacterium
TGGAATGAAGCTTGGTGGTTTCGATGGACTCCTCAAAGGTCATGTCGGGAAGAATCCCCGGAAGCCTTTTGGCCAGCATGCTCTTTCCCGAACCGGGAGGCCCTATGAGAAGAACATTATGTCCTCCCGCCGCCGCCACCTCAAGGGCGCGCTTGGCAGCCTCCTGACCGCAAACCTCGGAAAAATCAGGAAAATGAGATTGTTCCCTTTTGGGAAAGTTCTCCTCCCTTGCGGGCAAAATCGAATTAAATCCGGTAAGGTGATCAACAACCTGCTGAACATGCCTTGCGGGAAAGACGTCAATCCCTTCCACCACAGCCCCCTCGGGGGCGTTCTTTTCGGGAATAAAAATCCCTTTAAATCCCAGCTCCCGTGCCTTTATAACCATGGGAAGCACTCCGGCGGCCGCACGGATTTCTCCCGAAAGAGACAACTCGCCCACAAACATATATCCGTCAAAATCGGCCTCAAGCTGTCCGCTCTTTGCAAGAATCGCCAAGAATATCGGCAGGTCATAAAGCACCCCCGACTTTTTTATGTCGGCAGGAGCAAGATTGACCGTAATGCGGTATGGGGGAAAGGAAAATCCGCAGTTGGTCAGAGCGGCCCGAACCCGGTCTCTGGATTCTCTGACCGCCGTATCGGGAAGGCCAACAATGTCAAATTTAGGAAGTCCTTTGGTAATATAGGTTTCAACCTCCACGGGGAAGGCGTCGATACCGTAAAGGCCGGCGCTGAAAATTTTGCCGTTCATACTTCTCTCCTCAACCGTTTAATCGGTATTTTCAAGGGAATTAAATCCTTTGCCCATAACCTGACCCACATCTCCTACAATTACAAAGGCGGTGGGGTCAATTTGTATGACTATTTTTTTTATTCGGAAAACCTCATGTTTTCTCACGGCACACATTACCACCTTCTGTTCGTCTCCCGAATATGCGCCGGTGGTATTTATAAGCGTGGCGCCCCGGTCAAGGTCGCCTGTAATGCTTTTTGCGATTTTCTCGGCCTCTTTGGAAAAAACATAAACCACCTTGCCGCTTCCCACGCCGTAAAGCGAACGGTCAAGAATGGTGGTGGATACGAAAATCACTATTATGGCGTAGAGGGCGCTGTCTATGCTCTTGTAAATTATAGCCGCCCCGGTCAGTATGACGGCGTCAAGGGATAAGATTATATGTCCCAGGGATATGTGGGGCAGAGCATGCTTTATAAGCTTGGCAAGAATGTCGGTGCCGCCGGTTGTACCGCCGCGGATAAATATAAGCGAAAGACCCGCTCCCGAAAGCACCCCTCCGTAAATGGCCGCAAGTATCGGGTCGCCCTGATAAGCGGGCACAAACGGGGCGGCAATGTCAATGATTGCCGAGGAAAGCAGGGTCGCGACAACTGTTTTAAGCAGAAAATCCCGCCCGAGCACCCTTCCGCCAAAGAAAAAAAGAGGAATATTCATCAATATAACCGACATACCAACCGGAAATCCGCTCAAATAATTTATAAGGGTTCCGACACCGGTCAATCCTCCTGGGGCGATGTGGTTCGGGAGGGTAAAAATGTTGACCGAAAGGGCATAAAGCACGCTCCCGCAAAAAAAGGCCAAGAAACTCAAAAGATTCTCTGTCGAAAGATATTTTTTCATTTTTCCTCCAACTCACCAAAAACAAGGTTAAAAAACATTCCGAACTTATTACCATTTATAGTCTCTGAGCTGTCCGTCCTGCTTCAGACTTTTGAACCCGGTCTGGCGCAGAGCTTCGTATACCCCCACCGCCACCGAGTTTGACAGATTAAGGCTTCGTGCATCGTCTATCATCGGCAGGCGCACACAGCTATCCCTGTGCTCGAAAAGCAATTTTTCGGGAAGTCCCTTGGTCTCCTTTCCGAAAATCAGATAATCCCCGTCCTTATATTCCACCTGACAGTGATTTTTTAAGGCCTTTGTGGTAAAAAAGAAAAATCTGCCCTTGTTTTTAGAGAAAAAATCATCAATATTCTTATAATAGTTTATGTCGAGCAGCCACCAATAATCAAGACCTGCACGCTTTAATTTTTTATCGTCAATCTTGAAACCCAGCGGCTCAATCAAATGAAGCCTCGACCCGGTTGCGGCACAGGTACGGGCAATGTTGCCGGTGTTCTGAGGAATTTCCGGCTCGACCAAAACTATGTTAAACATTTAACTAACCTTCTATTCAAAAATCAAATTACTGCCGCTTTCGGGGCAAAGACAAAGGGAAAGCTCTCCCTTTGAACCGTCAAAGGAGGAAACAAAGGCGGTTTGCCGGTCGGTCTCGACGGTCATTCTGTCCCCGCAGAAAACACACAAGGACCGGTCATTTTTGTCAAAAACACAGCTTCTTACCCGGCGTTTTGCACTCCCGGCCGTCCGGAAAATTCCGTTATAGCCCGAGCTTTCTCCCATTCCGAAATAGATAAAATCGGTGTTTTTAAGCGGTATTTCAAGTCCGAAGCGGTCGATTTCAAAATCTCCTGCCGGGGAGGAGCAGTCTACGGTCACCCGCCCGTCGGGATAAACACACCAAACGGCGGTCACGGTCTCTTTTTGGGGCTTTTTATCGGCCATAAAAACATATTTACAGCATATAACCGCAACCTGACCGTCCCTTGAAACATCGCAACTGCAGTCAACGGGCAGAAGTGTGTCTTCGGACAAAAATTTTAGGCCGACGGGGCCGTTTACGGCATCTTTTCGGTCATATTCAAGCCGGGCAAAACGGCCCGTCACCTCGGAAAAAAGATAGGAAAAATTTTTTCCCTTAACCGTTATTTTTCCACCCGTCCTTGTCATGGACAAATCGGGATAGGTCGCGCCCTCCCGCCGGGAGCCCTCTCCCTTTGGAAGTTCAAACTGAACCGAACCCTCGGAAAATCCGTCCTTTGCCCATTTACAGTCGCCAAGCCTTTTAAACTCAAAGCGAACATAATTTTCCTCCCCGTCCGGAAGGTCAAAATCAATGTGAACCTTCTGGCATTTCCCCGGTGAAAGGGGAAGCGCCCCCACAAAACCCTGCTTCGTAACCTTGCCAAGAGAGGTCACTTCAAAAGAACATTCAAGGTGGGAAAGATAGGAGAAGGAAAAAAGATTTGTAATATAAAAATCTCCCGTGGAAGCATCAATCTCGTCCACCTTGAAGAAGGGACGGGAGCTCTTGATTTTTGCAAGACAGTCAAAGGGACGCTCCACAAAGCCGCCAAGTACTCTGATGTCGTCGCCTTCCCAAAGCTCGCCTACAACCGCCACCGGCTTTTTCCCCGCAAAGGGGTCGTCGAATGCCGTTAGGGAGGGGTCGGTAAAATAAATGTCCGGCCTTTGTTCGAAGGAGCTTGTCCTTACCGTGTCGGCCGGGTCGCCGTTATAATACACCGGAAGACCCGAAAGCTGTTTTACAAGCGCAATGGCCTCGTGAACGTTTTTGCCGTCCCCTGCAAAATTCAAAAATCCGAAACCTGCAAGGCAGGTGTGGGAACGAAGGGCAACCGTGCGGTCGCGAATTATCTCCTCGATATAGGCAAAGACCGTGCCGTCCCGGTAAATTCTGCCGTCCTCCGCCATGTCGAAAAGACTGCTGTCAACCGAAATGTCGGCCACGGCAAGTATTCCGTATTTATCGCACATCGAAAGAACCCGCTCGCAGTCGCAAATTCCCTTTATGACGAGGGCGTTGACATGATTTTGCTTAAGGGTCAAAATGTCGCTTTTTATCTGTTCGGGAGTTTTGTCCAGAGGTTCGTATATCCCGCCGTGAAAACGGATTTTCCTTCCGTTTAGCCTCAGTCCCTCCGAAAGATCGCAGTCGACGGTTTTGAATCCTACATATTTATATATGTATTCACCGCAGATTTCGGTCTCCAAAAGATACATGTCGGGATGTTCGTCCGACCAGAGACGGGGATTTTTAAGAAGGATTTGGGCCCTTCCTTCCTCGTCAAACTCGGCAGTCGCCACCCGCTCGCCGTTTTGATCGTAAAGGCGGCATTTTCCCCCTTCAATAAAGTCTCCCTCGGCCTCGGCCGTAAGCTTTGCCTGAGAAAATCCGTCCGAAAGAGAGGTGCAAATGCGAAGGTCGGAAATATGGCCTTTTGACCGGGTCAAAAGATAAAAGGGGGCAACCGGTCCAAACTTCCGGCAGGCCTTTCCCTCAAAAAAGCTCAGTTCCGACAGGGAGCGAAGGACAATCGCAATACGGTTTTTGCCCGGTTTTAAAAATCTTGTGACCTCAAATTCGGTAAGATGACCCGTACCGTCGGCACAAGCCGCCGGCTGACCGTTAATATAAACCGTAAGTCCGCCCAAAAAACCTTCAAAAACCAAATAGGTTTTTTGACCCTTGAAATCAAGATTTATATCCCTTAAAAACAAAGCCGTTTCACAAGTCCCCGGAACATGGGGAAAGGAAAAAGGAAGAAAGCTGTTTGAGTCAAAAAGACGGGGGAGACGGGTTTTTTCAAATCCTGTCAGGTCAAAATTTTCATCAAACAGTCCTTCGCTGAGCTCACCTTCTCCCTCAAAAAGACAAAAAGCCCATTCCCCGGCCAGAGAAACCTCGGTCGGTGACGAGCCTTTATTGTCCGGGCCAAAGTCCATGGGCTTTGTTCTCGGAAGATAGCGGCACCTGCCGGGCGATCGGGAAATCGCCGAAAATTGTCTGTCAATAAATCCTTGAGCCTTCATTTGTTTTCCCCCTGCCTTCTGTCATCGGTTGCAAATATAATCGGTAACAGTAAGAACCTTTTCGTCCTTAATAAACACTCTCGGAACCCGCTTGCCCAAAATACAGACAAGCTCATAATTTATGGTTTCGGCCAAGGCGGCCACCTCGTCCACCGTCAGCTCGGCATCTTGGCTTTTTCCGAAGACGGTCACCTCGTCTCCCACCTCAACCCCGTCAATTTCGGTCACATCAAGTATAGTCTGGTCCATACAGACCCTACCGACAATGGGGGCCTTTTTGCCTTTTATAAGCATATACCCTTTGGAAGAAAGCCGTCTGGGATAGCCGTCGGCATATCCTATACATACCGTGGCAAGTTTGGTTTTTTTCTTTGCCGTAAATGTCATTCCATAGCTGACGGTATCTCCCTTTTCCACCGTTTTAACCATGGACACCACGGTTTTAAGGGACATAACCGGACAAAGCCCCACAGCATTTTTAAGCGCCGCCGAGGGGGAAAGTCCGTAAAGAGTAATGCCCTCTCTTACACAGTCAAGTCCCGCAAAATCCCGTCCGACGGTCAGCGAACCGGCCGAGTTACAGCAATGTTTGGTTTCAAAATGTATTCCCTCGCTCTCCAGCTCATTGCAGCGCTTTATGAAAAGCCGAGCCTGTGCCTTTGTTATTTCGCCCGAGCTGTCGCCGTCAAAATCGGCCGAGGGGAAATGGGTAAATATTCCGGTTATTTCAAGGCCTTTAAGGGCCGCAACCTCTTTTATCTCGTCAACAGAGCTGTCACTTTTTGCCGAAAAACCAAGCCGTCCCATGCCCACGTCCAGCTTTATGTGACATTTAATTTTTACCCCATGCTCCACAGCCCTTTTTGAAAGCTCCTTTGCAAAGGACAGGCTGTAAACCGTCTGGGTTATGCTGTTTTGGGCAAGCTCTTTTGCAAGCTCGCAGGGAGTATATCCGAGGATGAGTATCGGCTCGGTTATACCAAAGGAGCGAAGCTGCTCGGCCTCGGAAATCGAGGAAACTCCGAACCGGTTTACCCCAAGCCTTGACAGGGTCTTTGATATCATCTCCACCCCGTGACCGTAGGCGTCAGCCTTGACAATGCCCATGATCTCTGTCTTTTGCGGCAGGGTATTGCGAAGAATATTATAGTTATTTTTAAGGGCATCAAGATCGATTTGCGCCCATGTCCTTCTGAAAAACTTATCCGACAAAAATAACACCTCTAATTGTCCGAAACCTCGGGATGACCCTCCGCTTCCAGAAAATTATTTGCATTTGTGCAGCTCTCTGGCCGCCTTTTTGTATCTCATGTTCGACTCCCTGACAATCTCGTCCCAGCTTGTGGGAAGGGTGTTTTTTGCAACATCCCCGACCTCTTTAAGACTGCCGCTTGCGAAAATTTCCTTGATTCTCTCGGCCATTGCGACGGGGGTGGGTTCGGCAAAATAACCGTTGACATTGTCGCTTATATACTCGGTTGCACAGCCCTCAACCAAAAGAGCGGGGGTGGACAAAGCCGCCGCCTCTCTCACCACCGAGGGAAAGCTGTTGTCGGGAGAGGGATATATAAGAAGGTCGGCAAGGGCGATAATCGTCAAGAGCTTTGAGCGATCGTCAACCCGCCCCATGAAAATAATATTATCCTTAAGCCCCACTTTTTGGGAAACCGATTTAATGTATTCTTCATCGCTTCCCCGTCCCACCGAAATTAAAACATACTCGTCTCCCGCCTCCTTGAGCTTAAGGCAGGTGTCAACTACAAGACGGACATTCTTTTGCTGGGTTAGGGCTCCGAAATACAGAAGAACCTTTTTGTCCTCGGCTATGGCAAGCTCTTCTCTAAGATCCTCTATACGCTCTAAGGGGACATATTCGCCGATAAACTCGGTGCCCCTTCCGACAATTTTTATATCGCCTCTGAAGCCGTAGCTTTGAAGCACTTCGGCTGTGTTTCGGCTCTGCGCCCAGACCTCATCGGCGCTGCAGTAGAATTTTACAATGGAGTTGGCCAGAAGTCTTCCAACAAAACGGTTTTTGGAAAGAGAGATAAGCTCGTTGCAATACTGTCGGTGGAAGGAAGCTATAACCGGAATTCCCATTCTCCTGCCCATCTTTACGGCATATCTGCCAATACCGAAGGGGGAGTGAACATGAAATGCGGTAAAATTATGCTCCTTGAGCCTGCTTCGAAGCTTGCTGTCAAAAAGAGGAAGGGGGAGTTTTCTCCCCAAAAAGGGAATACGCACCGA
>CABMOR010000068.1 GCA_902388225.1 uncultured Oscillospiraceae bacterium
ATAATTGATATTTTTCGGTTGTTAAAAATATATTTTCGTGATATAATGATAGAAATATTTTCGGGAGCATATAATTTTTGCGTCGGGTGAAATAATATTCTTGAATTTTTATCAGGAGACAAATTTATGAAGCCCAAAAACAATTTTTCCGAAGAAACCGTTCCCGATGTTCAGTCCCCGCCCGAGAGGCAGGAGCAGGGGGAAGGGGAACCTCAAAGCCCGCCTTTATCCGCTGTCACCGCGCACGGAAAGCACATTTTTCACTGTCTGACCGTTATAGGGCAGATTGAGGGGCATTTTTGCCTTCCGTCCGGAGCGAAGTCCACCAAATACGAGCAAATTATTCCCCAGCTTATTGCCGTGGAGGAGTCCCCTGAAATCAAGGGTCTACTCATTATTCTGAACACGGTTGGAGGGGATGTTGAGGCAGGTCTTGCCATTGCCGAGCTTATAAGCGGAATGAAAAAGCCCACCGTCTCGCTTGTGCTTGGAGGAGGTCATTCAATAGGGGTGCCTCTTGCCGTTTCGGCCGTCCGCTCATTTATCGTACCCACCGCTACCATGACTGTTCATCCCATTCGTATGAACGGACTGGTTCTCGGAGTCAGGGAGAGCTTTGATGTTTTTCTTAAAATGCAGGACAGAATAACCGATTTTGTGGTTAGAAATTCAAGAATAAAAAAAGATCGGTTCATCGAGCTTATGACTCAAAACGGACAGCTTTTGAACGATGTCGGTTCCATGTTGGACGGAAGGCAGGCCGTAAAGGAGGGTCTGATTGATAAAATCGGAAGCCTTAAGGATGCGGTTGAATGTCTTTATGATTTAATTGAAAGGGAGAGTATGTAATGTCATTTTTTCAAGGATTGTTTTTGGGTGTGATTCAGGGTCTGGCTGAATTTTTGCCGGTTTCAAGCAGCGGTCATTTAAGTCTTTTCCAGCATCTTTTCGGTCTTGACCCAAACAACAACCTTTTTATTACCGTTATGATGCATTTGGGAACTCTTGCGGCGGTTTTTATTGTTTACTATAAGGTCATCTGGAAGCTCGTTAAGGAATTTGTCTTTTCGGTCAGAGATATTTGCACCGGTCAATTCAGCTTTAAAGGAATGAATCATTACCGCAGAATGATGGTTATGATACTTATTTCCACCCTTTTGCTTGTTTTCATGGTTCTTCCGGTCTTCGGGGGGTACTCTCTAAAGGACGGTGCCGAAGCCATAAACAATTCCAAGAGCATTATCCCCCTCGGAATTGCCTTTATGACTACAGGAGCTTTCCTTGTCATAACCTTTAAAATTTTCAATACATACAAAAAAACGAGAAACGGCGCCAAGGTTAAGGATGCCCTTATTATCGGAGGTGCTCAATGTGTTGCCACTATATCGGGAATTTCCCGCTCAGGTTCGACCGTATGTGCCGGCCTTCTTTGCGGACTGAGCAGGGAATATATGGTGGAGTATTCCTTTATAATGAGCATTCCCGTGATTCTTGCTTCGGCCCTGAGCGAAGGTAAGGATGCCCTTGAGGTTGGCGTTGATGTTCAGCTTGCTCCTCTTTTTGCGGGAATTTTTGCGGCGCTCATTTCGGGAATTGCCGCTATAAAGCTTATACAGTGGCTTATCCGCAAGGACAGATACAAGCTTTTCGGCTACTACTGCCTTGTCATCGGCGTTATTACACTTGTTCTCGGAGTGTTCGGCGTGGGATATGTAGCATAATTATGAGTAAAGAGGTATTATAAATGGCGTCAAAAAAGAAAGCCAACAACAGCAAAAAGAACACCCAAAAAAAGCAGGACACCGGTTTTAAATTCAAGGCAGAAATAGTTTTCATAATCTCTATATTGCTTTTGTTTTTTTCGGTACTTAAGCTCGACAGTTTTTGGTCTACCATACACTTTTTTATCCTCGGAGTGTTCGGGTTTACGGCCTTTCCGGTATTTATACTCTCGGGATACACGGCCGCCCGCGTGGCAATTGATAAATTTGACAGCAGCACCAATGTGCGGGTTGTTTTTGAAGGAATATTCATCTATCTTTTTTCGGTGACATTTAACATATTCTCCTTTGACCCGGCGCTTTCCTACGGCGATTTTTTAATGCGTTGTTATGAAAGGGGAGTGACCGGAGGAGGACTGCTGGGAGGTTTGTTAAGCTATCCATTTGCAAGCGTTTTCAGCAAGACCGGCGCCGCCATAATTCTTATTCTTATTTTGGTGGTTATTTTTCTTTTTGTGGCCGGCATTTCTCTCAAACAAATTGTCGAAGCATTTTCAGGTTCGGCCGATAAAATCAAAAACAACACCCGCCGTTTTATGGACGAGCGAAGAATTAAAGAGGAACAGGCCGAGCAAGCCCGCCGGGAGGAGCTGTTCGAAAGGAAGGAAACCCGACCGGAAGACTATGATATTTCTCTTGCCGGATTTCATAACCAAAAACCGAACGAGCAGGACATATCAAGCTATGAGCAAACTTCTTTACATAATGAGGAGCCCAAGGCTCTTGAGGACATAATAAAGGACGCAGTAAACGATCGGCAGTCCGAACCCCGTCAAAAAAAGCCGGTAAAATCGGCAAAAGCCTCCGACTCAGCAAAAGAAAAGGAAGAAAACACTGCTCTTGAGGGGGGCAACACATCGGGAATTACCGTCCAGCCCGAGACAGTCAAGGAATACCGTTATCCGCCCCTTTCTCTTCTTGAGGAGGGTAACTCCGACACCGACCTTAACATCGGCGACGAGCTCAAACAGAATGCCGAACTTCTTGTGGATACGCTCAAAAGCTTTGGCGTTGAAACCAGAATAATTAACATCAGCCGCGGTCCCTCGGTTACAAGATACGAGCTTCAGCCTGCGGCGGGAGTTAAGATAAGCAGAATTACCAATCTTGCAGACGACATTGCCCTTAATCTTGCAACGGTTGGAGTTAGAATTGAGGCTCCGATTCCCGGCAAGGCGGCGGTGGGAATCGAGGTGCCTAATAAGGCCACGGCTTCGGTGCGTCTGAGAGAGATTATCGGATCCAAAAAATTCGAAGAGGCCAAGAGCCGTCTGACCGTTGCGGTAGGAAAGGACATTGCGGGAAACGTTATTACCGCCGACCTTGCAAAGATGCCCCATTTGCTCATTGCAGGAACGACCGGTTCGGGAAAATCGGTCTGTATAAACAGCTTTATACTGAGCATTTTGTTTAAATCTTCGCCCGAAGAGGTTAAAATGCTTATGATCGACCCGAAGGTTGTCGAGCTGGAGGTTTATGACGGTTTGCCTCATCTGCTTGTGCCGGTTGTAACCGACCCAAAAAAGGCGGCGGGTGCGCTGGGCTGGGCGGTTACCGAAATGGAGAAAAGATACAAGCTTTTCGGAGAACACAAGGTCAGAGACATAAAATCATACAACGATCTTGCAAAGCTTAATCCGCAAATGGAAACAATGCCACAGATTCTCATTGTTGTGGACGAGCTTAACGACCTGATGATGGTCGCTCCCGGTGAGGTTGAGGATTCCATCTGCCGTCTTGCTCAAAAAGCCAGAGCGGCCGGAATGAATCTTGTTATAGCTACCCAGCGACCGTCGGTCGACGTTCTGACCGGTCTTATTAAGGCAAACGTTCCCAGCCGTATTGCCCTTAAGGTTGCCAACCGATTCGATTCTGGAACAATTATCGACACCGTAGGAGCCGAAAAGCTTCTCGGAAAGGGAGATATGCTCTTCTATCCGGTAGGACTTTCAAAGCCACTTCGTGTTCAGGGATGCTGGGTTTCCGACAAGGAAATTAAGGATGTTGTGGAATATATTTCGGGCGACCATAATTCTGCTCAATACAGCGAGGAAATCTGTCAGGAAATCGAGCGCCAGGCCGTCGAAAGCGGCAAGGGCAAAAAGGGCGGCGGACTTTCGGAGAGCGGTGAAGAGGACGGGGATGAAATGCTTCCCTCGGCCATCGAAACGGTGGTTGAGGCGGGAATGGGGTCCACCTCTTTGCTCCAGAGAAAGCTCAAGCTTGGATACGCCCGCGCCGCCAGAATTATCGACATGATGGAGCAACGGGGAATTGTCGGACCCTTTGAGGGGTCAAAGCCCCGAAAGGTGCTTGTCACCAAACAGATGTGGCAGGAAATGAAGATGAACGGCACCACTTCGGCCGGAACATCCGCTGAGCCTAATGATTTTGAGGACGAGCCTCCTTTTGAACAATAATAAATACCGATAAAAGGGTTGTCTTTCACAGCCCTTTTGTAAAATAAGAGGAACTATGACTAAAGATTTTTTACCCATTTGCAAAGAGGATATGAAAAAACGGGGCTGGGATGAGCTTGATTTTGTGGTTATCACCGGCGACGCTTATGTGGATCATCCCACCTTCGGTACGGCGATTATTTCCCGTGTAATTGAAGCCGAGGGATTTCGTGTTGGAATTTTGGCCCAGCCCGATTGGAAATCCGACCGAGATTTTATGAGATTTGGCCGTCCGAAATATGCTTTTATGATAAATTCGGGTAATATAGATTCCATGGTTGCTCATTATACCGCCGCAAAGAAAAAACGCAGTGACGACGCATATTCTCCGGGTAATAAGGCCGGCAAGCGTCCCGACAGGGCGGTTAGCGTTTATTGCAAAAAGGTCAGGGAGATTTATCCCGACGTCGCCATCGTTATCGGCGGACTGGAAGCTTCACTTCGACGTTTTGCCAACTATGATTATTGGGATGACGGTGTGAGGCCGTCTATTCTTGTGGAAAGCGGAGCTGACCTTCTTGTTTACGGCATGGGTGAAAACCAGACAATTGAAATTGTCAACCGTATGAAATATGGTCAAAGTATCAAGGAAATGACCGACATAAAAGGAACCTGCTATCTTTCGGACAGTCTTCCGGTTGGAAAATTTCTTCCGTCATTTGAAAATGTCCGGGACGACAAACGGGAATATGCAAAGGCCGCCCGCATCGAGCTTGACGAGGCTGACCACATAAGAGGCAAGACCCTTATACAAAAGCACAAAGACAAATATCTTGTGCAAAATCCTCCCATGCCGCCACTTACCCAATCAGAGCTCGACCGGGTATACGAGCTGCCTTATATGAGGTATTATCATCCCGTTTACGAAAGCGAGGGAGGTGTTCCGGCCATAAGGGAGGTGGAGTTTTCCATTACCCAAAACAGAGGCTGTTTCGGGGCTTGTAACTTCTGCTCCCTTGCATTTCACCAGGGAAGATTTATTACCAGCAGAAGTAAACAGTCGGTAATAAATGAGGCTAAAGAGCTGGTTAAAAATTCTCATTTTAAAGGCTATATTCACGATGTGGGGGGACCGACGGCAAATTTCCGACGCCCGTCCTGCGACCTTCAGCTTAAGCAGGGACTTTGTAAGGGGAAAAAATGTCTTGCCCCGACTCCATGCAAAAATCTTGTGGCAGACCATAAGGAATATCTTGATATTTTGCGTCAAATGCGGGAAATAAAGGGAATTAAAAAGGTCTTTATTCGGTCGGGAATCAGATTTGATTTTATGCTTGAGGATAAAGACGACGAATTTTTCCGGGAGCTTGTTAAATATCATATAAGCGGTCAGCTTAAGGTGGCTCCCGAACATTGTTCGGCCGCTGTGCTGGATAAAATGGGAAAGCCGCACATCCAAAGTTATATTAAGTTTAAGAAGAAATACGAAGAACTTAATAAGCAGGAGGGCAAGAAGCAGTATCTTGTTCCTTACCTTATGTCTTCACACCCCGGAAGCACCTTAAAAGACGCGGTTGAGCTTGCGCTTTTCCTTAAAAAAGAGCACATTCATCCTCAGCAGGTTCAGGACTTTTATCCCACTCCCGGAACCATTTCCACCGCCATGTTTTATACCGGACTTGACCCCTATACTCTTGAGCCGGTCTTTGTTCCCAAAACCTATGAAGAAAAGAAAATGCAGAGGGCTTTGCTCCAGTATTTCAAGCCCGAAAACTATGAAATTGTCCGAGCCGCGCTCAGAAAAGCGGGGCGGTTGGATCTTATCGGATACGGACAACAATGTCTTGTCCCACCCGACAAAAATGACCGTAAAAACAAGGTTAATGCCGACGCTAAATCAAAAAATATCAACCGAAAAAACAAAGGGAAGGTTAGCCATCAATGGATCTCAGAACGGTCTACGGGCAGGAAAAAAGGCTCAAAAGGCAAAAGACGGTAAGAAATATTCTTTCGTCATTTTGCGCCCTTATATTGATTGCCTGTTTTTTGATTGGCGGAAGGCCGCTTGAGCAAAAATTTTCTCATGCCTTTGGTCTTTCAAAAGATGAGGATGGCTCGGAAGCGGTAATTGATTTTCTCGATGTGGGTCAGGCCTCCTGCTCTTTAATTTCAAGCGGTGAAGAATATGCCCTTGTCGATACCGGCCACGAGGATCAAAACGGTATTGTGGCATATAACCGGCTTAAAAATCTGGGCGCAAAAAGGGTTAAATATGTCTTTATCTCTCATTGCCACAAGGATCACGCAGGCGGTCTTTTGGGACTTTTGGGCAACATCCCCATAGAAAATATCGTCCTTTCAAACCAAATTTTTTCAGAGGAAACAGAGTATTACTTTTCAAAGGTTACTACACTTGCCGTGGAACATGGTGTTAACATTATTTATCCTCAAAACCGCCAGGAATTTTACCTTGGGAGGGGAAAGATAACCGCCTATGTCCCTGACGACTGTTATCAAAGCAACGAAAATTGCAGTATTGCTCTTCTCTCCGAATTTTGCAGTGTTAAAACCCTTTTTATGGGGGATAACGGCTTTGCCGAAGAAAACTGGCTTATAAATAACGGCTGTGATATTGATGCCGATATTCTTGCGGTTGGTCACCACGGCAGTAAATATGCCACCGGAGAAAGATTTCTCGACAAGGTTTCTCCTTTTGCGGCGGTT
>CABMOR010000069.1 GCA_902388225.1 uncultured Oscillospiraceae bacterium
TTTAAGCGGGTATATGTTCATAAAAACATCTCCAAAAATTTTTGATTTAATTATATACACATAAAGAAAAAAAATCAACTTGATTTTTTAAGCAAAAAGTTTTGATTCGTTCATTTGCATATCGATAAACGCAATACCTATATGAAAAAAGGGCAATTCCCTCGGACGCATTTATTTGATAATATTATATCGGTAAATGAAGTGGGGAGGCGACAAAATGAACGAGACGGTTATATCCCGTGCGACCCTTGGGAGAATACCGATATATCTTGAATATCTTAAGGGCCTTTCGGGAGAAAGGGAAACCATTTCCGCAACGGCTATTGCAAGGGATCTTGGACTCGGAGAGGTTCAGGTCCGAAAGGATCTGGGAGCCCTTTGCCGAGCGGGACGGCCGAAAATCGGATATAATACCGACGAGCTCATAAGCTGTCTTGAGGGATATTTTGAGACCGACCGGGTAGGTGCGGTGCTTATAGGCGGAAGCCATTTCAGCCGTGCCTTGCTTGATTTTTCGGGATTTGAAGATCTCGGCTTTGATCTTATGGCGGCTTTTGATAAAAAAATTACTGTAAAGGAAACATCCGAGAGAGGAAAACCGGTTTTGCCCATAGACAGCCTTTCCGACTTTTGCAGCTGCCGAAATGTGGCCCTCGGAATAATTGATTTGCCGCCCGAAAGCGCACAAAGCGCCTGTGATATGCTTTATAAGAACAATATAAAGGCTATATGGTGTATATCTCCCTGCAGGTTGACCGTTCCGCCTGATGTAATTGTGGAGTATGAAAACATGGTAGCGTCGTCGGCCTACCTGAAGATGCAGATAGACATGAGGAGGACAAAATGAAACTCGATAGAATAATCGCAGTTAGAAACAGCAAAACCGTATACTGTGAAGGAAACCACAGCTTTAAGGTGTTCAACAGCGAACACAAAAAATCCGATGTCCTTAACGAAGCTCTTAATCAGGCCCGTCTTGAGGAAACCGGCCTTAACATTCCCAAAATACTCGAGGTCACGGTCATAAACGACAAATGGACCATTGTATATGAACACATCAAGGGAAAATCCCTGTCACAGCTCATGGAGGAGCATCCCGAAAAGCATGACGAATATCTCAATATGTTTGTGGATCTTCAGCTTGACGTTCTTTCCAAAAACTGCCCCGAGCTTGTGCCCCTAACCGATAAGATTACCCGCAACATCTGCGATACCGACTTCCCCGCAACGATACGGTATGACCTGCTCAACCGGCTTAACGAAATGCCCCGCCAAACTAAGATATGTCACGGAGATTTCAATCCATCAAATATAGTTATTTCCACTGACGGCACCCCCTATATTCTCGACTGGTCCCATGCCGCCAAGGGAAGCGGAGCCGCCGACGCAGCCGGAACATATCTCTGTCTTCTGTATAATTACGGCCAAAAGACTGCCGAAAAATATCTTGATGTGATTTGCGAAAAGAGCGGAAAAGCCAGGGAACTTGTCAAGTCCTGGCTGCCAATAGTGGCCGCCGCAAAATCTGCAAAGGGAAATTCCGAGGAAATCAAATTTTACACCTCGGTGGTAAATAAATACATTTAATCTATTGACAAAGGCTCCTTTTTACACAGCCCCCCATACAGGCGATTTAAGTTTATAAGGAGACTTTGTAAAAAAAATTAGGAGGAAGAATTATGAAAGTGACGGTGTGTATCGGTTCGTCCTGCCACATTAAGGGGTCCAGAGTGGTTGTGGAAAGACTGCAGGAGCTTGTGGCCGAAAACAATTTGGGTGACAGTGTAGAGCTTGCGGGAACCTTCTGTATGGGAAAATGTCAGGAAGGTGTCTGCGTTACGGTGGGAAACAAGTTCTTTTCGGTAAGTCCGGGAACTGTGGACGAATTTTTTGAAAAGAAAATTTTGCAAAAGGTGAAATAAATGATAGTTCAGATATGCGTCGGCTCATCCTGCCATTTAAAGGGCTCAGAGCGTCTTGTCGAGCTTTTTCAGTCGAAAATTGCCGAAAAAGGACTTTCGGATGAGGGGAAACTGGCGGGCAGCTTCTGTACCGGAAGATGCAACCGGGAGGGCGTTACTGTCGTGGTTGACGATGAGGTGTTTACAGGAGTTACGCCCCAAAAGTTTGAAGATTTTTTTGAAACAAACATACTGAAAAAGCTTTCGGGGGAGTAATTTATGGATTGCCTGACATTAAAAAAATCAAACTGTAAAAACTGTTATAAATGTATTCGGCACTGTCCCGTAAAGTCCATTAGATTTTCGGGAAACCAGGCCTATATTATAGGAAACGAGTGTATCCTTTGCGGTCAGTGCTTTGTGGTCTGCCCTCAAAATGCCAAGCAGATTGTGGACGAGACCGAAAAGGTCAGGGTGCTCATGCAGGGAGAGGATCCGGTAATAGTCAGTCTTGCCCCTTCGTTTGTGGCAAATTATGAGGGTGTGGGTATCGGCGCCATGCGTGAGGCGCTTAAGAAACTGGGCTTTTATGATGTGGAGGAGACGGCGGTGGGTGCCACCATTGTCAAGACCGAATATGAGCGCATGATAGACGAGGGAACCAGGGACATTATTATTTCCTCCTGCTGTCACTCGGTCAATCTTCTTATTCAGAAATATTTTCCAAAAGCGCTTGATTTTCTGGCCGATGTTCTTTCTCCCATGCAGGCGCACTGTAAGGACATAAAAAGGCGTTATCCGAATGCCAAAATTGTATTTGTGGGACCCTGTGTTGCCAAAAAGGATGAGGCCCAGCATTATGAGGGCTTTGCGGACGCCGTGCTGACCTTTGACGAGCTGACCGAATGGCTCAAAAACGAAAAAATCGAGCTTAAAAAGGAAATGGACAGCGACGAGCACAGCCGGGCAAGATTCTTCCCAACCACCGGCGGTATACTCAAGACCATGACCAAGGACAATCCCGATTATACCTACATGGCCATTGACGGAACCGAAAACTGCATTGCGGCGCTCAAGGATATTGAAAGCGGAAAGATACATCATTGCTTTATAGAAATGTCTGCCTGTGCCGGAAGCTGTGTGGGCGGACCGGTCATGGAAAAATTCCACCGTTCTCCCGTCAAGGATTTCGTGTCGGTTGCAAACTTTGCCGGTAAGGAAGATTTTAAGGTTGAACATCCCGACCGCCGTTCCCTTGAAAAGGAATTTACGGCAATTGACAGACATCTGCAGACTCCGTCGGAAAATGAAATTCGGGAGATACTTCATCAAATGGGCAAAACAAAGCCCTCGGACGAGCTCAACTGCGGTTCCTGCGGATATAACACCTGCCGCGACAAGGCAATAGCCATTTATAACGGCAAGGCCGAGATATCTATGTGCCTGCCGTATCTTAAGGATAAGGCCGAGAATTTCTCCGACACCATAACAAGAAACACCCCCAACGGTCTTATAGTGCTTAATGAAAAGCTTGAAGTTCAGCAGATAAACAAGGCCGCCCTCAAAATTCTTAACATCAGATATGCCTCGGATATTATGGGCGACCAGGTTGTAAGAGTGCTTGATCCGGGTGATTTTGTAGGCGTGCTGAGTTCCGGAAAGGACATTCACAACAAGCGTGTCTATCTTGCCGAGTATGAAAAATATGTCGAAGAAACGGTCATATATGATAAGGAATACCGCCTTTTGCTCTGCATTATGAGGGATGTGACCGAGGAGGAAACCCAGCGGGAAAAGAAGGAAAATATCAGCCGCCAGACGGTGGAAATTGCCGACAGGGTGGTGGACAAGCAGATGCGTATTGTTCAGGATATTGCCTCCCTTTTGGGAGAAACCGCCGCCGAGACCAAAATTGCTCTTACCAAGCTCAAGGAGTCGATAAGCGATGAATAATCTTTGTGCCGACATAGGCTGGAAAAGCATAAACCACGAAGGGGAACAGCTCTGCGGCGACCATGTGGATATTATTGAACAGAATGAAAACTCCACCGTTATTGTGCTTGCCGACGGTCTCGGAAGCGGGGTAAAGGCAAGCATTCTCTCCACCCTTACCTCCAAGATAATATCCACCATGATGGCCGAAGGTTTGCCTCTTGAGGAGTGTGTCTCCACCATTGCCGCAACCCTTCCAATTTGCTCCGAGCGTGGAGTGGCATATTCCACATTTACAATTATGCACATCACAGATAATTCCACCGTAGAGCTAATTCAGTATGACAATCCTCTTGTAATTTGGATTAGGGACTGTGAAATTTATGATTATCCCAAAAGCGAGCTGAATATTGACGGCAAGAAAATATACAAATCGGTAATAAAGCTTCAGGAAAACGACATTTTCATTGCCATGAGTGACGGCTGTCCCCACGCCGGAATAGGTATTGCCTATAATTTCGGATGGAAAAGGGAAGACATTGCCGAGTTTATGAAAACCATTGCACATGTGGGCTATACCGCAAAGACTCTTTCAACCATGCTTGTGGACGAATGCGACAAACAGTACGGATTTCATCCGGGTGACGACGCTACGGCCTGTGTTGTGCGTATAAGAAAAAGGGAACCCATGAACATTCTTTTCGGCCCTCCCAGAAACCGGGATGACTGCGACCGAATGATGTCTCTTTTCTTTTCAAAGGAAGGCAAACACATTGTGTGCGGAGGAACAACCTCTTCCATTGCGGCCAAATATCTTGGAAAACCTCTCAAGGCAAGCCTGAGTTTTGAAAAAAGCGACGTTCCGCCCATTGCCGAAATTGAAGGGGTCGACCTTGTGACCGAAGGAGTCATCACCATAAATAAGGTTATAGAATATGCAAAGGATGCCCTTGGAGACAACGAAAAATACGAACAGTGGAGCATCCAGCGGGACGGCGCATCGCTTATTGCCAGAATGCTTTTCGAGGAGGCTACCGACATAAATTTCTTTGTGGGAAGGGCGGTCAATCCCGCCCATCAGAATCCCGATCTGCCCATAAATTTTAATATTAAAATGAATCTGGTAAAGGAGCTTTCCGACTGCCTTAAAAAAATGGGCAAACGCATAAAGGTAAGTTATTTCTAAAGGCTGTCGAGGACGGCGGTAAGGGAGGATTTTATGAGAAAATTTGATACTAAGGTACAGCATCTTAAATACAAGGTGCTCAGAGAGGTTGCAAAACTTGCTTGGAACGACACCCTCCTTGAAAATGTGCTGGATATTCCCAAAACTATTGTTCCGGGAAATACCCCCACCATGAGATGCTGTGTTTATAAGGAAAGAGCAATTTTAAGCGAGCGTGTAAAAATCGCCATGGGCGGAGACATGGACAACCACAATGTCATTGAGGTTATTGAAACGGCCTGCGACGAATGTCCCATGGGCGGTTATGAGGTTACCAATACCTGCCGCGGCTGTCTCGCCCACAGATGTGAGGATGTTTGCCGGTTCGGAGCCATTTCCTTCGACCACAACCATGTGGCTCATATTGATAAATCGAAATGTAAGGAATGCGGCGCCTGCTCCAAGGTATGCCCCTATACTGCCATAATAAGCCGTCGCCGTCCCTGCGAAAACGCCTGCAAAATCAAGGCTATAAAAATGAACGAGAACAAGGCGGCGGCTATTGACAACGAAAAATGCACCTCCTGCGGAGCCTGCGTTTATCAGTGCCCCTTCGGTGCTATTACCGACAAATCATATATTCTCGATGTTATTGATATAATAAAAAAGAGTAAAAACAATAAAAAATATAAGGTATATGCCGTGGTGGCTCCCTCGATTTCCAGTCAGTTTACCTACGCAAAACTCGGTCAGGTAATAACCGGACTTAAAGAGCTGGGATTTCATACCGTGGTTGAGGCGGCACTGGGTGCCGATATGGTTGCCGATTCCGAATCGAGAGAGCTTGCCGAAAAAGGATTTCTTACAAGCTCATGCTGCCCCGCATTTGTAAGCTATATTGAGAAATCATTCCCTGATATTAAGCCGTTTGTTTCTCATAACCTTTCTCCCATGGCAACCATTTCAAAGTATATTAAAGAGCATGAGGCACCCTGTAAGGTGATTTTTATCGGACCGTGCACCGCCAAAAAGGCCGAGGTGCAAAGGGAAGAGGTAAAGCCATATGTGGACGCTGCCATGACCTTCGAGGAACTTCAGGCTCTCTTTGACAGCAAGGATATCGATATAACCGAACTTGCGGAAGGTGTGCTCGACAACGCTTCCTATTTCGGAAGAATTTTTGCCCGCTGCGGCGGACTTGCCGACGCTGTTGCCGAGGGACTTAAGGAACACGGAGAGCACGACTTCGAGCTCAAGGCAGTTTCCTGCGACGGAATAGAGGCCTGCCGCGTGGCCCTGCTTAAAAAGAGCAAGGGCAAGCTTGACGCCAACTTTATCGAGGGTATGGCCTGCATGGGCGGATGTATAGGCGGAGCAGGATGCCTTACACACGGTGAGATCAATAAAGCCAAGGTGGATAAATACGGCCGTGAAGCCATGGAAAAAACCATCGGCGATGCAATCGCAATGCTAAAATAAAACAATATCTGAATTTCTTAAATAAAATCTGAAAAGTCCGAAAGCTGTTGAAATTTTGATTTTGTTTTTTAAATGTTTATATTCTAAAAAAACTTCGAGATAGCCAGAGGTGGCAAAGGACAGTCTGGGTATGTAGGATACGGTGTAGCCGAATAAGGCCACGCCGTATTTCTCTTTTCAAGCCTTTATCGACGGATTATTGCGGATTTCTTCATAGGTTTCAAGGATTGTTTTGCTATCGGTAATTTCAAGCACACTCAAACCGATAAAGCGAATCTTAATCGGAACGTGATTTCTTCCGTTCCCGTCTTTTGTGATGTCAAAGACTTCAATCCTTGTTATCGGCCGATTGGCAAGTTCGGGCGTCGGCTCCTTTAGGTCGGTGAAT
>CABMOR010000070.1 GCA_902388225.1 uncultured Oscillospiraceae bacterium
GGGACTTATCAGGTCATCAAGGGAACTGAGTATCTGTTCACGCCGCCCCGTGACCACCACAATAACGTCATAACCCGCCTGCTGTAAGGCAATGCAGGTGTGGCTTCCTATGTAGCCGGCTCCGCCGGTAATGAGAATGGTTGCCATAGTATTCCTCCTATCTGTCTGACGAGAAAAGCGCTTCCACCGCCTTGAAGGTCATATAAAGGTCGAGCTTTGAGATGACTTCAAAGGGGGAATGCATGCTAAGAACCGGAACACCCAGGTCAATAACGTCGACATTGAGCTCGGCAACATATTTTGCCACCGTTCCGCCGCCGCCGAAATCCACCTTTCCAAGCTCTCCGGTCTGCCAAATCACGTTTTTGGCGTCCATAATGCGGGAAATTTCACCCACAAACTCCGCTCCCGCGTCGGAGGTGGAGGATTTTCCGCCCGCCCCGGTATATTTGGTCAGCACGGCTCCGTAGTTTATGAAGCTTGCATTGTTGCGTTCAAACGGCTCGGAAAAGGTGGGGTCAAAGGCGGCGTTAACATCGGCCGAAAGACAGCGGCTGCCCGACAGCACCCATCTGCCCTTGCTTCCCATATTTTCGGCAAGGTCCTCGATAAAATATTTCATATATGCCGAATGAAGCCCGGTGTTTCCGTCGGAGCCGATTTCCTCTTTGTCGGTAAGCACGGCAACCGCCGTTCTTTTTGGATTTTTACATTCCATAATCGCCTTAAGCACCGGATAGGTACAGCAGCGATCGTCATGACCGTAGGCGCCTATGAGGGATCGGTCAAAGCCTATGTCCACAGGCTTTGCAGCCGGAACGGCCTCCAGCTCGGCCGACACAAAATCACTGTCCTTAATGCCGTATTTCTCATTTAATACATTCAGAATGTTAAGCTTGACCCTTTCCGATTCGGGATCGCTGTTAAAGGGACGGCTTCCAATCAAAATATTAAGCTCTTCGCCCTTTATCCCCTCTCCCAAAGGCCTCTTTGACTGTTCCCTTCCAAGGTGGGGAAGAAGGTCGGTCACGACAAACTGGGGATCTCGGTCGTTTTCTCCGATGTTTATTTCCACCCGCTCTCCGTCGGAACGCACTACCACACCGTGAAGCGCAAGGGGTATGGTCACCCACTGATACTTCTTTATTCCTCCGTAATAATGGGTCTTGAAAAGGGCAAGCTCGCTGTCCTCATAAAGAGGGTGCTGTTTAAGGTCGAGGCGGGGGGAATCAATGTGAGCGGCGGCAATGTCCACACCCTTTGAAATGTTGTCACTGCCGATGACTGCGGCCATTACGGCCTTGCCGCGATTGTTGACATACACCCTGTCACCGGCTTTAAGGGGTTTTTGGGGGTCAAAAGATTCAAAACCGGCCTTTATAAGCTGCTTTTCGGCAAAGGCCGCAACCTCCCGCTCGGTCTTGCAAACCGCCATAAAGTCCATATAACCCTTTGCAAAATCGTATATCTTCTTTTCGTCCTTCTTCTTTATTCTGTCCCAGCCGTTCTTTACGGGAGGCATAAGCTGTTCTTTTCTTTCGGCAGCCTTGGTTTTATCCATTTTTATCACCTTTCCTTAACTGTGATTTCAGTGTATTTAAATAAATTTCATTCGCTCCTCCGCCGAGCGGATAAGAAAGAGTAAATCGGAATATTTTTCCTTGTATTTTTCGGCAAACTGAAGGCTGGAAAGCCGCATGGCGTCCGGGTCGGCAATGGGCGGAAATACCGCCGTCTGACCGTTGACCGCACAGCTTATGCTCACCTCGGCCACCTGCATCGCGGCGTCTGCCATGGCTCGATAGGTGTGATGAGAAACCTCAAAAACCGTCGCCTTTCCTTCCCGGCTTTCGCACATCACCCTTAAAATACGGTATACGGCAAGCATAAAAAAGTTCCAAACCTCTTTTTCAAACTCCTCGCTTCCCGAGTTTTCAAGCAAATCAAAAATTATCTCAAGGGAATTCAAAAGAGCCTGCTTTTCGGGCAAAACCTCGGGTTCGGGCTGTTTTTCGGGCAGTTCGCTTTTCCCCAGCAGTATGTCGCAGGGAACCTCATAAAACTCAGACGCCTTTAACAGAAAATCAAGTCCGCATTCTCTCACACCCTTTTCATAGTGTGAAAGCAGAGCCTGAGAAACTCCCAGCTCACCGGCCGCCTGTTTTTGCGTGATACCCTTGCGATGACGCAGTTCGGTTATAGTTTGAGCAAATTTATTTTTCATATTCCTTCCCCGGATTCGCAAAGATTTTTCTTGAATTTATACATCCAGTATATTATAATACCTGTGAAGACATTTGTAAAGAGGGATATTCGGTGAAAACATATAAAATTCATCTCATTAGACACGGTCTTGAAAAGCCCGAAGGGGTCATAAGATATGTAGGAAAAACCGACCTTCCGCTGACCTCTCGGGGAAGGGAACAGATAAAACAGCTTGACGGACGGGGAATTTATCCTTATGCCCAGCGTCTTTATTCAAGCCCCCTTAAACGCTGTGTAGAAACCCTCGGAATTATCTACCCGGACAATGAGATTTTTACGGTAGACAACCTAAGCGAATGTGATTTCGGAGAATTTGAAAACAAGACCGCCGAGGAATTAAAGGAGCTTCCCGCCTTTTCCGATTGGCTCTCGGGCGGATGTCCTCCAGGAGGAGAAACCACCGATGAATTTGTCAAGCGTTCGGTTGTGGCCTTTGCGAAAACGGTTGAGGAGGTTATGCGTGACAAGGTGACCGATTCGGTATTTTGCCTCCACGGAGGAAATATAATGGCCATTCTTTCGGTCTGCGGACTGCCAGAGCTTCCCTTTAACGAATGGGTTTGCGCCCCCGGAAGGGGTTATACCCTGAGGATTACCCCCTCTGTATGGATGAGAGGCTATAAGGCCGAGGTTATAGGAAAAATATAAATTTACAAAGTAAAGGCTCTTTCAGAATTGAAAGAGCCTTTAAATTATTTTGACGAAAGCCAAATGGCGTGGGCGATGGAAGGTATGGGCTTTTTTTGAAATACCGTAACGGGAGAATGGAGGGCTCCGGTTGCACAAAAAAGCAGGTTTTTATATTTTCCCTCCGACAGCTCCCGAAGTATCCTGGAACACAGCACCGAGGCCGAACATCCGCACCCCGAACCTCCGGCATGAACATCCTGGGTGTCGAGATAAAAAACATTAAGTCCGCAATCCGAATGAACCGCCGTTATATCCCTGTTTTCCTCCTTCATAAGGGTGAGCAGCAGCTCGCTTCCGACCTTTCCCAAATCTCCCGTCAGTATAAGGTCGAAATCCTCGGGGCTCATTCCGGTGTCGTCAAAAAATTCACAAACGGTCCTTGCTGCCGCCGGAGCCATCGCCGCACCCATGTTATTAACATCGGTGACATCAAAATCGGTTATTTTACCGAAGGTGGCCGACTTTACCTCCACCCCTTCGATTTCACGGCAAACCATAATCGCCCCCGCTCCGGTCACCGTCCATTGTGCCGAGCCGGTCCGCTGGCCGCCGTATTCCAGGGGCAGGCGAAACTGACGTTCGGAGGAACAGAAGTGCGACGAGGTTACTGCCGCCGCGTTCTTGGCAAATCCGGCATCCACAAAGGCCGCCGCAAGCCCCAAACTCAGCGCCATGGTGGAACAGGCTCCGTACACCCCTACATGGGGTATTCCGAAGCTTTCGACTCCGAAGGTCGAGCCGGCGCACTGATTCAAAAGATCCCCTGCAAAGAGAATGTCCACCTGCTCGGGAGACATTTGGGTTTTTTTAAGAAGGGTTTCGACCGCCGTGGTAACCAGACGGCTTTCGGCCTCCTCGAAGGTATTTTCACCCGAATATTCATCCTCAAAAATAACATCAAACTCTTTGCCGAAGGGCCCGTTCTCCTCGGTCTTTCCCGCAACCGACGCAAAGCCTCGAATTTTCGGACGGTTTGAAAACATAATCGTATTTTGCCCGCATCTTTCTGACATAAAAACACCTCTTGCTGTTTTTGTTATCATTCCCCGCCGAAGGTGTTTTATCAATGCTCTTGTTTTTTAATTTTTGTCTGTCTCTTTTCTCCGCCGCTGTTATGCTTAAATTAAATAATATACAGACCTTTTGATATCGTGTTTTTCTCTGTTATTGAGCTATGTAAAAAAGACTGCAAAAAGGGGAAATTAAAGCTTTTCCTTTATAAAACGGTCTCATAGTAAAAAAGACGGCACCGCCGGTTAGTCCCAGCAGTTCCGTCTTTATTTGGTGACCCATTGGCGATTCGAACGCCAGACACCTTGATTAAAAGTCAAGTGCTCTACCGGCTGAGCTAATGGGTCATAGGCTGTAATTTGACAGCTCGTATATTATAACAACTCATCGGGCGGTTGTCAACATCTTTTTTTCTGTTTTTCGGTTTTTATTCTCTCTCACCTAAAAACCGGCTATTTTTCTCCCTTGAAAAAGAAGCCGAAAAATCCGCCCTTCTTTTGCTGACGGTCGTTTGATTCATCCGACTGCTCAGTTTCCTCCGCCTCACGGTCATGCTCAAAATCGTCTTCATCGCCCTCTTCAACCGGTCGGTATAAAGACTCGTCCTCCGAAAAACCGTCGCCCTGCTCCTGCTCAATAACAAGACGGAGGGCCTGGGAAAAACATCCGGCCGGCACAAAAATGTCGTAAAGCTCCTCTCCCTCCAAAGCCTCTTCGCACAGGGCCGAAAACTCGGCAGCGTAATCCTCATCTTCCTGCTGACCGTCTATAAGTTCCATCTCCTCAAGATTAAAATCATTGTCGCATTCCTCGTCGGCAGAATGGGCTTCGGCCGGCTTTTTCATGGAGGGAATTTTATTCTGCTCAAGCATTTCCATAGTGTTCAAAGCTTCCTCTTCACCAATAACGGTTATAAGAAGCTTTGGTTCTCGGTCAAAAAGGCCCTCATCCCGGATTTGTTCTTCAAAAGCTTCCTGCTCCTCGACCGGAGACTCATTTGACATAAAAAGCACATCCTCCCCGTCGGCATCAACAATGGGGGTGTATTCCACCAGCCTCTGTCCGCACTTTTCACAAACCTCCGCGCCGTCCTCATAAGCCTTATTGCATTTCTGACACCACATAAAGCGTCCTCCCTTCATTTCACATATAATATAGCATTTCCTTTCCTTTTATTCAACAGTTTACAAAAATATTTATATATTTATACTCTGGGTATATTATTTTCATATATTTTGGCTTTTTCTTTGTTTGATTTAACAAAAAATTCATCTTTTGGTTATTTATTATTTTATTTGACAAATTAAATTGCAGGGAGTATAATCTATACTAATATGAACAGAGAGTATTCTCTGTCAAGGAGGAAAAAGATTATGAAGAAAAGCTTAAAAGTTCTTGCACTGGTTCTTTCGGTCGCTCTTTTGGCTTGTTGCTTCGCTTCCTGCGGAGACAGCACAAAGAGTAGCAGCGACACCATCAAGATAGGCGGTATCGGACCTATCACCGGCGGCGCCGCCGTTTACGGCCAGGCTGTTAAAAACGCTGCTGAAATGGCTGTTGAGGAAATCAATGCGGCCGGCGGCATCAACGGTGTAAATCTGGAATTCAACTTCCAGGACGACGAGCATGACCCCGAAAAATCGGTCAATGCTTACAACAACCTTAAGGACTGGGGTATGCAGGCTCTCATGGGCACTGTTACCACCGCTCCCTGCCTCGCAGTTGTGGAAAAGACTCATGAGGATAACATGTTCCAAATCACTCCCTCTGCTTCGGCTACCGGCGTTATCAAATATGACAACGCTTTCCAGATGTGCTTTACCGATCCTAACCAGGGAACAAAGTCTGCCGACTATATTGCCGACAACAAACTCGCCACCAAGGTGGCCGTCATCTACAACAGCTCCGACGCCTATTCTTCCGGCATTTACAACAACTTTGTAAAAGAAGCTCAGGTCAAGGGTCTTGAGATTGTTTCTTCCGAAGCATTCACCGACGACTCCAAGACCGACTTCTCGGTACAGCTTAACAAATCCAAGTCCTCGGGCGCCGACCTTGTCTTCCTTCCCATTTACGCTCAGGAAGCTTCTCAGATTCTCGAGCAGGCCAACACCATGGGTTACACCACCACCTTCTTCGGCTGCGACGGTCTTGACGGAATTCTCGCCATCGAAGGCTTCAACACCTCCCTTGCCGAGGGCGTTATCCTTCTTACCCCCTTTGTTGCCGGCGACACAAAGAGCGAGGCCAATGTAAACTTTACCAACAAGTATATCGAAAAATACAAGGACACTCCCAACCAGTTTGCCGCCGACGCTTACGATGCCATCTACATTCTTGCAGAGTGCATGAAGAAGGGCAATGTTACCGCCGACATGAGCGTTTCCGAGATTTGCGATATTCTGAAGGCTCAAATCGTAAATATCACCTATGACGGACTGACCGGTGAAGGCATCACCTTTGACGCCAGCGGTGCTGTTAACAAGTCTCCTAACGCAATGAAGATTCAGGACGGCAAATACGTAGCAATGTAATTTGTCAGCACAAATTAAATACCGCCCGAAATATCGGGCGGTATTTTTTATACACTATACAGCAAAACCGGCCGTCTTGATTTGACGGCCGGTTTTTTTAAGCCTTATGCCATTTGATTCCCTGGGGGGTATCCTCGATAATTATTCCCATGTCTTTAAGCTCATCGCGGATTTTGTCGGCCGTGGCAAAGTCCTTGGCTTTACGGGCGGCGGTGCGCTGTTCAATAAGTTTTTCCACCTGCGAATCGAGATCATGGTCATTTTTCTTTTCATACACAAGTCCCAGCACATCGGCAAGCTCGAAAAAGCGTTGTCTTGCCTCCTTGCAAAGTTCGGCCGAAGGGTCGTTTCTCAATGC
>CABMOR010000071.1 GCA_902388225.1 uncultured Oscillospiraceae bacterium
CAAAAACTCCCGAGAAAATGTGCGGCCGTGTGGTGGAAATTGAAGATCAATACGGCGGGGCGTCCTCTGCCATAATGTCGGTTATAAGAAAAAGGGCTCTTTCCTGCGGTCTTGATATAATAACCTGCCCCTGCGCGCTTCATCCCGAACGAAAAATCGACCATGTGCTTATTCCTGAAAAAAACATTGCCTTTTGCACGGTTAATTCTCACATAAAAATCGGCTCGAAGGGCAAGAAAATACACATGGGCCGCTTTACAAACACACAGAAAATGAGAGAATTTTCGGCCCGTATCAGGTTTAACAAAAAGGCGTCGGAGGAACTGTTTTTTGACGCTGCCAAAACCCTTGCTCAGGCAAAAAATGTGCACGACCAAATTGAAGAACATTATATCGAGTCCATGGATTTTAATCGGTGGGACGGTTTTTACAGGGATGTTTTTCTCGACCTGTCAAGTCGGGTTAAGGGGAATTAAAAGAGCCCCTTGGGCATATATTTACCCTGAAAAAGAAATTCGGGCGGTGGAAATTTTGCAGGATAAAAAGGGGATAAAAAGCGCAGTGCTGTCGGCGGCTCGCAACTTAGGGGAGCAAAGCTGTGTGGAGGTCATTTCAAACCGCAGGGCGGTTGTGGACGGATGCAAGTCGGTGGTGGAATACGACTCGGATTTTATCCGCCTGGACCTTGGAGAGAAAAAGACGGTTTTTAGAGGCAGGGAACTTGTTATTACACAGTTTGAGAAAAATCACGCCGAAATAAGCGGGATTTTTTCCTCGGTGGAATTTGAATAGGAGAAAGGGCATGCTTCTTAAAATAATATCGTATATTAAAGGATATATAAAAGTCAGCGTCAAGGGCGGGTTCCCCGAGAGGTTTTTGAATCTCTGTGCCGCCGCCGACAGGGACATATGGCAGGTAAAAACCGAAAAAGAGGGTATTTCCTTCTTTTCCGACATAAGAGAATATAAAAACCTCCGTTCGTCGGCCAAGCGAACGGGGGTTAAAATGCGTGTGACCGAAAAACACGGACTTCCGTTCCTTCTCAGAAGATATCGGTACAGATGGGGACTTTTGACGGGGGCGGCAATTTTCTGCGCTCTCCTTTATTTTCTCTCGGGCTCGGTTTGGACGGTGACGGTATCGGGCAACAAAAAAATCACAGAAGAGCAAATCATTGATATGCTGAGGGAGGCGGGAATAAGAGAGGGAACACGTATAAACAGCCTCGACGAGGAAAATACTGCTCAGCAGATAATTTTGAAACATCCCGAGCTTTCCTGGCTGTCCATAAATCCCATGGGAACAACCCTTTATGTTGACGTCAAGGAGAGGGTTTTTGCCCCGGAGGTAAAGCCGACGCAGCCTCAAAATATCATAGCCATGTGTGACGGAGTGATAACCTCTGTCAGGGCGAATTCCGGCGACGCCCTTGTGAAGGAGGGGGACGCCGTGACAAAGGGACAGGTGCTTATAAGCGGTATTGTCACATTTAAGGACGGTACAACGGTTTTTAAGGCGGCCGACGGAGAGGTTACGGCGCAGGTCAGCGGGCATGTTAGGGTGACCGAAAACTTTGAAACAACTCAGAAAGCAAGAACCGGCAAGAGCAAAACCAGACGTATTTTTCATTTTTTTGGATTAGATATACCTCTTTACATAACCGGCGAATATGAAAGCTGTGAAAAACAAACCGGCTATACTCCCCTGATTATAGCCGGTAAAAAGCTTCCTATAGGAGTATATAAAACTCACCTGTATCAAACGGCCGATGTAACTTTTACCCGGGACGAAACTGCCACGGTCGAGGCGGCGGCAAAAAAAGCGCAGGAGACAATCGATCAAATATCTCAGCAAACCAATCTGATTTCAAGGGAGGACAGCGTTAAATCTCTTGAAAACGGTGTCGAGCTGACTGTAAATTATGTGTGCGAACAAAATATAGGGGAAATTCAAAAAATTGATACTAATAATTAGCTGTCACCACTTGACTAATGACAATATTTTGTGATATAATACATAAAATTTGTTTTTTTTATTGTTAAAAGACTACAAAATTTTTCAAAGGCAGTGAAGTGCGGACCTGATGGCAGAACAGATATTGAACATTGATCGAATGGAACAGGCGGTGGCCCTGTTCGGAAGTTTTGACGCCAACATCAAACAGATTGAATCGGCATATTCGGTGGCCGTTACGGTCAGGGGCGGAGAAATGAAAATTTCGGGGGAGACCGAAAATGTTTCCCGAGCCGCCCGGGCGGTTAACAGTCTTCTTCTCATGCTCAGCAAGGGAGAAACCCTAAACGAGCAGAATGTAAGCTATGTGCTTTCGCTTGTGGATGACGGAGATGAGGATAAGCTGTCAAAGCTTTCGGAAAACGGATGTATATGCATAACCTCCAAGGGCCGTCCGGTCAAGCCAAAGACCCTTGGACAGCAAAGATATGTCGACGCAATAAGGGACAACACCATAACCCTTGCGGTGGGTCCGGCCGGAACGGGCAAGACCTATCTTGCGGTGGCAATGGCGGTTATGGCCTTACGTTCGGGAGAAATCAGCCGCATAGTGCTCACCCGGCCGGCTGTGGAAGCGGGAGAAAAGCTGGGCTTCCTTCCCGGCGATCTCCAGCAGAAGGTAGACCCGTATCTCAGACCCCTTTACGACGGTCTTTTCGATATGCTGGGAGCCGAAAGCTTTACAAAATATCAGGAGCGGGGGAATATAGAGGTCGCCCCTCTCGCATACATGAGAGGACGAACGCTGGACGACAGCTTTATCATTCTTGACGAGGCTCAGAATACCACCCCCGAGCAGATGAAGATGTTTCTGACCAGACTTGGATTTAATTCCAAGATTGTGGTTACGGGAGATATAACCCAGATTGACCTTGCCGACAGCCACCGGTCAGGTCTTGTGGAAGCCACAAAGGTGCTTAAAAATGTCGACGATGTGGCACAAATAACTCTCAATGAAAAGGATGTCGTCCGCCACAAGCTTGTCCAGTCGATAATAAAGGCCTACGACCGATACAATCAGAATAAAAATAAAATGAGATAAACAGAAAATGAAGGGAGAACAAAAATGGAAAAGGCAAAGGTCATTTTCAGCGACAACCAGAAGGAAAAGAAAATACCGACCGGTATAAGGATGCTGCTTCGCCGTTGCTGTAACGCGGTGCTCATTATGGAGGAGTTTGACGGAAGCGCCGAGGTTGATGTTTCCTTCGTGGACGATAAACAGATGCAGGAATTAAATCTTAAACACCGTAATATCGACAGTACAACCGACGTGCTGTCCTTTCCTCTCGGGGAAAACGGCGAGTATGACCAAAATCCCGAAACCGGCGCAAAGCTTTTGGGAGACATTGTCATATCAATTCCCAGAGCCTATTCCCAGGCCGAAGAATACGGCCACTCCTTCCGGAGGGAAATGGCATATCTTACGGCTCACTCCATGCTTCATCTTTTGGGATACGATCATGAGGCGGGCGGAATTGAAGCGGTTCGCATGAGAGAAAAGGAAGAGACGGTTATGGAACAGCTCGGTCTTCCCAGATCATCGAACTATACCCTTAGTTAAACGGAGAAAATATTTTGAACAAACAGAAATCGGCATTTGTTGCCATAATCGGACGGCCCAACGCAGGCAAGTCGTCCATAATGAACCGGCTGCTCGGTCAGAAGGTTGTTATTGTTTCGGACAAGCCCCAAACCACCCGCACAAGAGTTATGGGGGTGCTGACCCTGGGGGACAGTCAGTATGTTTTCGTGGACACTCCGGGTTTTCATAAGCCCAGAACCGTTCTTGGAGAAAACATGGTCAAGGCGGTGGGAGACGGCATGAGTGATGTGGAGCTCTGCCTGCTTGTGGTCGACGCCGAAAAACAGCCGTCGGAAATTGAAAAGGAGCTTTGCAAAAAGCTTAATAAATCAAAACAGCCGGCCGTGCTTGTCATAAACAAGATTGACCTTATAAAGGAAAAAACCGATCTGCTTTCGATTATTCTGAAATATAACCAGCTTTACGATTTTGCCGCCGTTGTGCCGGTTTCGGCAAAAAACGGCGACGGGTTTGAACCTCTTATGGACGAAATTAACAAGTTCGCCCGGGACGGAATTCACATGTTCGATGAGGACACCCTGACCGACCAGCCCGAGAGGGTGCTTGCGGCCGAGTTTATCAGAGAAAAGCTACTCAGAACCTTAGACAAGGAAATTCCCCACGGGACGGCGGTTGTCATCGACCGTTTTAAGGATCGCGACGACGGTATTCTCGATATAGACGCCACGATTTTTTGCGAGAAAAAGACCCATAAAGGCATCATAATCGGAAAGGGAGGACAGACCCTAAAGCGGGTGGGAATTCTTGCCCGCCGGGACATGGAAGATTTCTTTGGATGTCAGGTTAACCTTAACTGCTGGGTGAAGGTCAGAGAGGGCTGGAGAAACCAGCGGGCCGCCATACACAATTTCGGCTTGGATTAAATTACCTTAAATAATAAAACGACCGACGCAGATGATATTTTCGGGGGGATGAAAATGGCCCGGGATGATTTGCAGAGGGCGTGGGATAAATTTTATTCCAGCGGCAAGGTGGCCGACTATCTTGCCGTTTGTGCCGTTAAGGACAAAAATTCTTTTTTTGCGGAGAATACAAGTGAAGGAAAAAATTCGCACCGACGGACTGGTCATAAGGGAGCATCACACGGGTGAAAGCGACCGAATAATTACCGTGCTCACAAGAGAGGCGGGGCTTATAAGAGCCTTTGCCACCGGAGCAAGAAAAATAATCGGAAAATCGGCGTCCTCCACCGGACTGCTCTGTTTTTCCGATTTTGTTTTTTCCCCTTCGAGAGACTCGTTCAGGGTGAGTGAGGCCTCTCCGAAAGAGGTTTTCTTCGGGCTCAGAGACAGTCTTGAAAAGCTGTCCCTTGCCCAATATTTCTGCGAGCTTGCGGGAGTGCTCTGCCCTTCGGACGAGCCGGCCGAGGAACAGCTTCGGCTTATGCTCAACTGTCTCAAATTTCTTGAGGAGGAGCGACTGCCCGGCAGTCAGATAAAGGCTGTATTTGAAATGCAGATGCTCAGACTCGGAGGATACTGCCCCGACCTTACCGGCTGCGGAATTTGCGGAAGTCAGAGCGGGCTTTTCTTTGATATGGGGGAAGGAAAGGTTTTTTGCGCCCGGCATAAGGGACAGCGAGGTGTAAAAATTCCGCCCGATATATTAGAGGCCCTTCGACGGGTTTCGGCAGAGGAAATAAAAAAAGCTTTTTTCTTTTCTCTGCCAATGCCAAAGCTTGCCGAGCTTTCAAAAATAACCGGAGAATATGTTAAACTAAGGCTTGAGAGAAGCTTTAATACACTTGATTTTTACGAAAGCATAACAGGATAAGGAGAAAGCGCAGTGGATAAACTTACAAAGCGTCACATAAACACCCTGGATTTTTCCAAGGTACTGCTGCTGCTTGAAAAGCAGGCGGTCACGGTCGACGGCAAGGAGGCCGCAAAGCAAATAGTACCTTCATACGATTTTAACGAGGTTAAACGCCTTCAGGGAGAGACCCTTTCGGCTTATAAGCTCATTGCAAAGTATTCCGCTCCGTCATTCGGCGGCGCTATAAATGTAAACCCACAGCTTTCCCGCGCCCAGTCGGGGGGGAGTCTTTCGGCGGGGGAGCTTTTGAACATAGCGTCGGTTCTGAGGGTAATACGCTCCCTTTCCCAGTGGCGGGACAACCATTGCCCCGATGACCAAAATCTTTTGCCCTGCTTTTCGGCTCTTTTTCCCAACAAATATCTTGAGGACAGGATAAACGACGCCATAATAAGCGAGGAGGAAATAAGCGACCGCGCGTCGCCGGCGCTTTTTGACATACGGAAGAAAAAGCAGGCTCAAAGCGGCAAGATAAGAGAAAAGCTTGAAAAACCGTGCAAAAATATTTACAGGAGCCTATAATCACTATAAGAGACGGGCGGTTTGTGGTGCCGGTCAAGGCCGAATGCCGTTCGGAGGTGGCGGGGCTTGTGCACGACACATCCTCCACCGGGTCGACGGTATTTGTCGAGCCCATGTCGGTTGTTGAGGCCAACAATCAGATAAAAATCCTCGAAGCAAAGGAAAAGGAAGAGATTGACCGCATACTTTTCGAGCTTTCGGGGGAGGCGGCGGCCTTTGCCCAGAGTATTAAGGCCGGATATGAGGCGGTTATAAAGCTGGATGTGATTTTTGCCAAGGGCAAGCTTGCCTTTGACATGAAAGCCTCCGAACCCATACTTAACAGCGAAGGGAGAATAAACCTTAAAAAAGCCCGACACCCTCTTATCGACCCCAAAAAGGTTGTGGCAATCGACATAAGGCTCGGCAAAGATTTTGACACCCTTATAATCACCGGCCCAAACACCGGCGGAAAGACGGCCTCCCTTAAAACCCTCGGACTTATAACCCTTATGGCCATGTGCGGCATGATGATACCTTGCGGGGACAACAGCGAGGTTTCGGTATTTGACCGTGTGCTTGTGGATATAGGAGATGAACAGAGCATTGAGCAGTCCCTTTCCACCTTTTCGGCCCACATGACCAACATAATAGAAATTTTCAAGGTTTGCGGTTCAAACAGCCTTGTGCTTCTTGACGAGCTGGGCGCGGGCACCGACCCCGCCGAGGGTGCGGCTCTTGCAACCGCCATTATCGACCAACTGCGGAGCATGGGCGCTAAGGTTGCGACCACCACCCATTACCCCGAACTCAAGGCATACGCTCTTGAAACGGCGGGGGTGGAAAATGCCTGCTGTGAATTTGATGTAAAGACCTTAAGCCCCACATATCGCCTTTTAATCGGTCTGCCCGGAAGGT
>CABMOR010000072.1 GCA_902388225.1 uncultured Oscillospiraceae bacterium
CCTTTTGTTTGATTTCCCCCTTGCCTTTTGCAAAAAAAGTGGTATAATGTCATTGACAAAGGGGAGCTTGTAAAAAGCAGGCTGAGAAAAGGTGTGTCCTTGACCCTGAACCTGATTTGGATAATGCCAACGTAGGGATATAGCTTTCGTAATTTTTTTGCGGATGTGTCTTTATGGGGCATTTCCGCATTTTGTTTTGAAAAGGAAGGTTTTGTATGCTTGGAAATTGCCTTGACAGGGTGCGGGCAGCTCTGCCGCTCATTCACAATATTACAAATTATGTGACCGTTAACGATGTGGCAAACATTTTGCTGGCCTGCGGAGCCAGCCCCATAATGTCGGACGAGCCGGAGGACGCCGCCGAGATAACCGAACTTTGCAGCGGACTTAATATAAACATCGGAACCCTTAACAAGCGCACAATATCCGGAATGTTTTCGTCCGGGAGGCGGGCAAGGGAGCTTGGACATGTATGTCTGCTTGACCCGGTTGGAGCGGGAGCTTCAAAACTGCGAACCGACACGGCTCTTTCCCTTATGAAGGAAATAAAATTTACGGCAATCAGAGGAAATATTTCCGAAATAAAAACCCTCAGCCTCGGAAGGGGAACGACCAAGGGTGTGGATGCCGACATGGCCGATTCGGTTAATGCCGAAAATCTCGACAAAGCCGTAGACTTTGTAAAGGAGTTTGCAAAAAGCACCGGCAGTATAATCGCCGTCACCGGGGCTATCGACCTTGTTTGTGAAAAGGAAAAATGTTTTGTCATAACAAACGGCCGTCCCGAAATGGGAAAAATAACCGGCACCGGCTGTCAGCTTTCGGGAATGATGACGGCTTTTTTGGCGGCAAACCCCGACAATCTTCTCGAAGCGGCGGCTGCCGCAGTTTGCACAATGGGTCTTGCGGGAGAGATAGGCTTTAAAAACCTCAAGGAGGGCGAAGGCAACTCAACATACCGCAACAGAATAATAGACGCCGTTTATAATATGGACGGCCAAACTCTTGAATCGGGTGCGAAATATGAAATTAGATAGAGAAAAGCTTTTGCTTTATGCAGTCACCGACCGCTTTTGGTTGGACGGGCGGAGTCTCGAAGAGGTTGTAAAAGAGAGCCTTGACGGGGGAGTGACCTTTTTACAGCTTAGAGAAAAAGAGCTGGACAGCGACGCCTTTTTAAAAGAGGCTATAAATATAAAAAAGCTTTGCGGGCAATACGGTGTTCCCTTTGTAATTAACGACCGTGTGGACATCGCAAAAGAGATAGACGCCGACGGCGTCCATGTGGGTCAAAGCGACATGGAGGCAGGAAAGGTGAGAGAGACGCTCGGCCCGGATAAAATTATAGGTGTTTCGGCTCAGACGGTGGAGCAGGCGCTCAAGGCCCAAGAAAATGGAGCCGACTATCTGGGTGTCGGAGCGGTTTTTACCACAGGATCAAAGGACGACGCAAAGCCGGTTTCGGTCGAAACCCTTAAAGCCATATGCAGCGCCGTGACCATTCCGGTGGTTGCTATCGGCGGAGTGAACGAGCGGAATATAGCCCAGCTTTCGGGAAGCGGAATTTGCGGAGCGGCTGTCATAAGCGCAATTTACGCAAAGGATGATATAACGGCGGCGGCCGGACGGCTTAAAGAGGCCGTAAGAAAGAGCCTTTAAGAGGTGAGGGTATGATAAAAGGAGCCGTTTTTGATGTGGACGGAACCCTTCTCGATTCAATGGGAATATGGAAAAGTCTTCCCGCAAAATATCTCAAGTCTAAGGGCATGACGGCAAAAGAAAACCTCAATGACCGGCTCTATAAAATGAGTCTTGAGGAGGGAGCGAAGTTTTTAAAAGACAACTATCTCCCAAATCTCTCGGAGGGGGAAATTTGCGAAGGATTTACCCAAATGCTCAAAGATTTTTATGTCGCCGAAGCCCGTTCAAAAAAAGGGGCGGGACAGCTTCTTGAATATTTAAGGCAAAATGGCATAAAGATGGCGGTGGCAACCGCCGGTGTGAAGGAATATGCCGAGATTGCACTGAAAAGAGAAGGGCTTTTGGATTATTTTGAAAAAATATTTACATGTACCCAGGTCGGTCGGGGCAAGGACTGCCCCCTTATTTACCAAAGGGCGGCGGATTTTCTCAAAACCGCACCTTCCGAAACCCTGGTATTTGAAGACGCACCCTATGCGGTCAAGACCGCAAGGGACGCGGGATTTATAACGGTGGGGGTTTTTGACAGCGTTAATCCCTCCGTCTTTGAACAGTTAAAAAAGACTGCAAGCAGGGCTGTTTACCAGCTTTGTGATTTCAGGCTTTTTTAGATAATTTAACAGCAGCGGCAGGTCGGGGGCACCACTTTCTGTCGCTATACAAAAGCTTTGCTGGAAAGAAAGGAAGATTTTATGAAAACAGCATTGACAATCGCCGGAAGCGATTCCAGCGGAGGCGCCGGTATTCAGGCAGATATTAAGACCATGACGGCCAACGGCGTCTATGCTATGAGCGCCGTTACGGCTCTTACTGCACAAAATACGACCGGCGTTTCGGACATTATGAACGCGACACCCGCGTTTCTCGCCGCTCAGCTTGACAGCGTTTTTACCGACATTTTCCCCCATGCGGTTAAAATCGGTATGGTTTCGAGCAAGGAGCTCATAACTGTCATAGCGGATAAGCTCTCGGAATACAAAGCCAGGAATATCGTGGTTGACCCTGTAATGGTGGCCACCTCCGGCTCCCGCCTTATAAGCGAGGATGCCATAGGCAGCTTGAAGCAGATGCTTTTCCCTCTTGCCGATATTCTGACTCCCAATATACCCGAGGCGGAAGAACTGACCGGACGAAAAATCACCTCCCCTGAGGACATGATTACGGCTGCGAAAATTATAAGCGAACAGTATGACTGCGCCGTCCTTTGCAAGGGCGGACATCATATGAACGACGCCAACGACCTGCTTTTCCGTGACGGAGAATACCGTTGGTTTAATGGCAGGCGTATCGACAATCCCAACACCCACGGAACCGGATGCACCCTTTCTTCGGCCATTGCTTCAAACCTTGCAAAGGGCTTTGATATGGATGAGTCGGTTAAACGCGCTAAGGATTATATTTCGGGTGCTCTTGAGGCAATGCTCGATTTGGGAAAGGGAAGCGGCCCGCTTTGTCACGGATTTGACATAAAGGGCGAATATTCAAGGGAGGTAAAATAAAATGGAACAGAAAAAAACATCACTTTTTGAAAACGGACTTATTTGGTTTGGGGCGGCGGTATCTCTGGCCGAGATACTGACCGGAATGAGCTTTTCGTCACTTGGACTGGGCAAGGGTCTTGCGGCCATATTTATCGGTCATGTAATCGGCTGTGTAATGCTTTTCCTGGCCGGCGTAATAGGAGGAAAAATGCGCCTATCGGCCATGGAAACAGTCAAGGCAAGCTTCGGAAACAAGGGCGGTCTGCTCTTTTCCATACTCAATGTACTTCAGCTTGTGGGCTGGACGGCCATTATGATTTATGACGGCGCCCTTGCCGCCGACGGCGTCTTCAAAACCGGAAGCTGGATTTGGTGTCTTGTCATAGGAGCCCTTATTGTTGTTTGGATACTTGTGGGTATTTCCAATCTCGGAAAAATCAACACAGTGGCTATGGCGGCGCTCTTTATTCTGACCGTCATTCTCTGTAAGGTCATTTTCTTCAGCGGAAATGTTCTTTCGGCATCGGCCCAGGATGCCATGAGCTTCGGAGGAGCGGTGGAGCTTTCGGTGGCCATGCCGCTTTCCTGGCTGCCCCTTATAAGCGACTATACCCGTGATGCCGAAAAGCCGGTTAAGGCCACTGCCGTCAGTGCGATTGTTTACGGACTGGTAAGCTGTTGGATGTACATAATCGGAATGGGAGCCGCCATGCTGACCGAGGGGTCGGACATTGCCGACATAATGGTAAAGGCAGGTCTCGGTGTTGCCGGACTTCTCATAATTGTTTTTTCCACCGTTACCACCACCTTTTTGGATGCCTATTCGGCGGGAGTTTCGTCCGAGTCCATCTTCAAAAAGCTTAAGGGGAAATATGTGGCCGTGGCAGTGACCGTTGTGGGAACCGTTTCCGCCATGATATTCCCTATGGACGATATAACCGATTTTCTCTATCTTATCGGTTCGGTTTTCGCTCCCATGATTGCCGTTCAGATTGCCGATTTCTTTATAATCAAAAATGACAGCCGGCATAAAGGCTTTGATTTCATAAATCTTGCCGTGTGGTTTGTGGGATTTGTGGTCTACCGTCTGCTTATGAATGTGGACATTGTTGTGGGTTACACCCTGCCCGATATGGTCATAACCGCCGGGCTTTGCCTTGCCGCCCACGGAATTGCCAAAAAAATAAAGAAGTAACAGTTTCTCTCATCCCGGACCGAAAGGAAAAGAGAACAGAAAAAACATGCTTTAACAAAGCAAAAACGCCGTTCACGGTTTCCGTGAACGGTTTTTTGTTGAGAAAAAAACCTATGTATGCTAAAATAAAGGGGAAGGGAGGGAGAGACATTTGGAAAAAGAGGAGAAGATTTACGCCGATTGGAACCCCTGGCACGGATGTACAAAAATCAGCCCCGGATGTAAATATTGCTATGTCTACCGTCAAGACGAAATGTACGGGGCGTCGGAAAATAGCAGTATATGCCGCAAAACCGCGGCTTTTGACCTACCCTTGAAGAAAAAGCGGGACGGAAGTTTTAAAATTCCTACGGGTAAAATGGTCTTTACATGCTTTACATCCGATTTCCTTTTGGAAGATGCCGATGATTGGCGGGAGGAATGCTGGCGGATGATACGTATTCGAAACGACTGCACCTTTTATTTTTTCACCAAAAGGATTGACCGAATGGAAAAATGCCTTCCCAAAGACTGGGGAGAGGGGTATGACAATGTTATTGTGGGTTGTACGGTGGAAAATCAGGCTATGGCCGATTACCGCCTTCCCATATTTCTTTCCCTCCCCCTTAAACACAGAACCGTGACCGTTTCGCCGCTGCTCGAGCGATTGGACCTTTCGCCATATCTTGACCAAAGAATCGATGAGGTTACGGTGGGCGGAGAGTCGGGGGTGTATGCCCGCCCCTGTGATTATGATTGGGTGCTTTTTTTGAGAAGTCAGTGTGTGGAAAGGCAGATTCCCTTCCGTTTTCATCAGACCGGAGCGCGGTTTATAAAGGACGGAAAATGCTATCGCATCAAGCGTCCCTTTCAGATTTCCCAAGCCGCCAAGGCAAATATAGATTATCTTATTGCAGACTGCTTTCTGCCTGAAAAATATTATAAACAAAGGGAAGATGTTAAGCAAATGAGCTTTGACATTCACAAGGGATAAGGCAAAATCACACCGTGCGGTTGGTTCTGCCGATGCCGTAAATGTCGGCCGAGGCCGCAATGTGGATTTTCCACCGGCTTTTTGGGATACTATCTATCTGTTGGCTGTTGAAAAATTCGGGGCAGTCACGTCGAACAACCTTTCCGAATTTAAAAATATCGCTGTCAAGCTCGAAAAAGGCTTTGTCGACCGTACTTTGAACCATGGAGGTGACCTCACGAGAGAGCAGGGGAATGATTTCGGTAATATCTTTTTGAGAAATCTCCGGCTGTTTAGATTCCACTTCGCTCAGGTTACAGACCACCGACAGATCCACATTTACAAGAGGAACTCCATCATTTATTTTGGCCGAAATTTTACAGCTTGTATTTTGAACCGACATTGTGAAAACCGCAATTTCGGTGTCGAGTACGATGCTTTGCCGGCTGGAAAAGCCGGAAATCCAGTCAAATCCGACCGATTGCTCGGGGGACATTACCCCCGAAGGATGTGCGCCGGAAAAGCAGAGAGTGCCGCATATTTTGACCGTCCGGCTGTTGTCTTGCTCTTTAACATCCAAAAGAGGGAGGAAGGCGTCGGAGGCATTGCTCAGATACCGCTCGGTAATATCCATAAGCCTGCTTCCGTCGTGATTTGAGCTGTCGGTGCCGAAACTCATGATTTTTTCTATTCGCTCGGCCGGAAGTATATCGGTCTCGCCGTCGACGGTGAGAAGCTCGGCCGCTTTACACTGTGAGGCGACCACCGTGACGTTCTTTCGTATTTCGGAATAGCGGGAGAAAAAGTCCAAAATAGGTGAAAGACCCTTTTCAAGCGTCTCTCGGGACAAAACAATGACCTGAAGATTGGAAAAAAAGGCCTGCTGACCGGTTATGGCGTTAAGGCTTGTCAGAGCTTCAAAAAGGGTTCTGCCCTGTGCTGTATGAAGCTCGTATTCGTTTTTCGGCTCCTGAAGTGAGCTTGGCTTGTAGGTTTGAACCGTAAGAGAGTACCCCTCTTGTTCGGCATCTACGGCCATGCCCTGAATAATATCCCTATCTTTTATTTTTACCCGTCCGTTATAGCCCGAAAAGAGTGAAATTATAGATATGGCAAGAATAAAGGCGATTGGTTTTTTAATTTTCCACACCTTCTTTTGACCGACATTTGTCGGTCTTTTTTTGTGCAAAAAGAAGAACTGCGGGGAGCAATACCCCTAAAAAAATTATCGACCAAAACATAACATCGGAATATATGCGGCTTTTGGATACCGAATAGCTCGAGGTCATAAGTGTGCCCAAGGCAAAGGTTAAAACCGCTCCTGCCGCCGAAAAGGGAAAAAGAAATTTTTTCGGTATAAACTTTTTCGCACAGTCGTATGACAGATACAAAAACAGTCCGCATTTTACGAAAAATCCCAGCACCCATGTTGAGGC
>CABMOR010000073.1 GCA_902388225.1 uncultured Oscillospiraceae bacterium
AACCTTTTCGATTATGCTTTCGCAATTTGTTGTCGGGGGGATTTCGGTTATGTCAATGCAGTTATAGCTCTTGTCATAGGTGTATTTTCCCCTGACCTTAAAGCCGCCCCTGCCGGTATCATAGATTTTTTTCATTTCCTCCCGGTCATAAATTATTGTTCCGCCGCCGGGAAAATCCGGAGCCGGAAGGGTTTCGATTATGTCAATATCGGAATCACGCAGGAAATGAATCGTGGTTTCGCAGACCTCGGCAAGATTAAAGGAGCATATGGAGCTTGCCATACCGACGGCTATGCCGGTGTTGGCGTTTACCAGCACCGAGGGGAAGGTCACCGGCAGAAGAGTAGGTTCCTTCATGGAGGCGTCATAGTTATCCACAAAGTCCACCGTATCCTTTGAAATATCGGCAAAAAGCTCGGCCGAAATTTTGGCAAGGCAGGCCTCGGTATAACGGTAGGCGGCGGGAACCATGTCCCTTGAATAGGCCTTACCGAAAGAGCCCTTGGACTCGATAAAGGGATGAAGCAGGGTCTCGTTTCCTCGGGAAAGGCGGACAAGGGTATCGTAGATAGCCGCGTCTCCATGAGGATTGAGCTTCATTGTCTGGCCGACTATGTTGGCGCATTTGACAAAATTGCCCTTCAAAAGGCCCATGTCATACATCATGTAAAGCAGTTTTCTGTGAGCCGGCTTGAAGCCGTCGATTTCGGGTATGGCTCGGGAAACTATGACGCTCATGGCGTATGGCATATAGTTTACCTCTAAGGTCTCGGCAACCGGCTGTTCAACCACAAGTCCCGAGCCGATTATTGTGGCGTTGGCATTTTGCTCGGTTTTTTCGGTTTTAATTTTCTTTTTGGACGCCAATCTGTTTCAACTCCGTTTTATTTTTTAAAGTTTTTAGGACACATCGGCCATGTCAATATAGTTGCTGCCCTCTTTGGCAATGAAATCCTTTCGGCCTTCGAGATTATCCCCCAGTAGCAAATCAAACATTTGTCCGGTCTTTTGAGCATCGTCGGGCATAACCCGTATAAGCCTGCGGGTGGCGGGATTCATGGTGGTCAAATTCATCATTTCCGGCTCGTTTTCGCCAAGTCCCTTGGAACGAAGAATACTTTCGATTTTTTCATCCCCGAGCTTTGCCAGAACATCGTTCTTTTCCCGCTCGGAGTAGGCGTAATAGGTCTGTTTCTTTGTGCGAATTTCAAAGAGAGGGGTCTCGGCAATGAAGATTTTCCCCTCTTCTATGAGGGTGGGGGTCAGACGGTAGAACATTGTGAGAATAAGGGTTCTTATCTGGAAGCCGTCCACATCGGCGTCGGTACAAATTATGACCTTGTTCCACTGTAGCTTGGAAATGTCAAAGGTCGAAAGCTCTTTGTTGGCCTTGGCCTTGACCTCCACTCCGCAGCCCAGCACCTTCAAAAGGTCGGTTATTATCTCGCTTTTGAATATTCTTCCGTAATCGGCCTTGAGACAGTTGAGAATCTTGCCTCTGACGGGTATGACCGCCTGGAAATCCGGGTCTCTGGCAAGCTTGCAGGAGCCGAGAGCCGAATCGCCTTCCACAATAAACAGCTCCCTCTCCTCGGTGTCCCTCGAACGGCAGTCGACAAATTTCTTTACCCTGTTGGTCATGTCCGCCTTGGACTGAAGGGTCTTTTTAAGGTTCAAGCGCTCCTTTTCGGACTTTTCTCTCGAGCGCTTGTTTATGAGAACCTGCTCGGCAATCCTGTCGGCCTCGTTTTTATTTTCTATAAAATATATCTCAAGCTGATGACGGAAAAAGTCGGTCATGGCCTCTTGGATAAATTTATTGGTTATGGATTTCTTGGTCTGATTTTCATATGAGGTCTGGGTTGAAAAGGAGGAAATGACCAGCACCAGACATTCGTCCACGTCCTGGAAGGTTATTTTACTTTCGTTTTTCTGATATTTCCCCACCGATTTAATATAAGCGTCAATTTGGGAAACAAAGGCGCTCTTTACCGCCTTTTCGGGAGCACCGCCGTTTTCAAGAAAGCTGGAATTATGAAAATATTCCTTGCGACTGACCGAATTAGAAAAGCAAAGAGAGGACTTAACCTTGAGCTTATACTCCGGAAGATCTTCCCTGTCCCGTCCGCTTCTTTCGGTCTCCCAGGTCTGAACCGAGGTCATGGCCTTATCTCCGACTATTTCGTTGACATAGTCGGTCACTCCGTTTTTATAGCAAAATTCATAGGTATCAAAGCTTCGTCCGTTTTGGCGGCGAAGCAAAAAGGTGACGTTTTCGTTGACCACAGCCTGGCGCTTGAGCACTTCCTTGTAATATTCAAGGGGAATGTCGATTTCGGTGAAAACTTCAAGATCGGGTTTCCAGCGAATTCTTGTACCGGTGGCTCTGCCGCTGTAATGCTCTTCATGAAGTCCGCCCACACACTCACCCTTTTCAAAATGGAGGGTGTATTTTTTGCCGTCTCTTTTGATTTCGGCGTCCATGTATTCCGAGGCAAACTGGGTGGAGGCAAGGCCGAGTCCGTTGAGTCCCAAAGAATATTCATAGGTATCTCCGCTCAGGTTGTTGTATTTTCCTCCGGCGTAAAGGGTGCAGAAAAGCAGTTCCCAGTTGAATTTTTCTTCCTTTTTATTATATCCCACGGGAATTCCCCGTCCGAAATCCTCAACCTCTATGGAAAGGTCGGAATAAACCGTCACAACAATCTTGTTTCCGAAACCCTCCCGCGCTTCGTCTATGGAGTTTGAAATTATCTCAAATACCGAATGTTCACAGCCCTCAATTCCGTCCGAACCGAAAATGACCGCCGGACGGTATCTGACCTGTTCGGCACCTTTAAGTGATGATATGCTGTCGTCATTATATTCCTTTTTTACTGCCAAATTTCTCACTCCTATTTATGGTATTTCCCACCGTTTATTATCTGCTCGGCACGGTATATCTGTTCCATAAGCATGACCCGAAAAAGCTGGTGTGGAAAGGTCATTTTTGAAAAGGACATTCTCAGGTTTGACCGTTGCTTTATGCTGTCGTGCAGACCGAAGGAGCCTCCTATAACAAAGGCAATATTTGAAAATCCTCTGGTTGCGCTCTGCTCAACCGTTTTGGCGAATTCCTCAGAGCTCATTTGATTTCCTTCTATACAAAGCGACACGACAAAACAGCCCTCGGGAAGTTTTTTAAGTATCCTTTCGGCTTCCTTTTCCATGCCGTTTTTTATCCGGCTTTCGCCGGGTCTTTCGGGAAGACGCTCTTCGTCAATTTCCACAAGATGAAGCCTGCAAAAAGGCTTAAGCCTCTTTTCGTATTCCGAAAAGGCGTCCCGCAGATATTTTTCCTTTAGTTTTCCCACGGCGATTATGTAAATATTCTGCATGTTACTCCTTAAAAGACGGTAATTTCTCCGCCCTCTTTTTTTGCAATCTGCAAAAGATAGTCTGTCCCCTCCTTCATTCCTTCATATGAAAGAACCGACCGGGCCGCACTCCTTGCGTAAACCGGAAGATTATTCTGTTCGCTTAAATGGGAGAGAATTATTCTGGTCGTCCCGCTTTTTACAAAGGCGGGCAGAGCGTCGGCACAGGCGTCGTTTGAAAGATGTCCGATTGGGCTCATTATACGCTGTTTAAGGGGATAGGGATATATTCCGGTTTTTAACATGTCAATGTCATGATTTGACTCGAAAACCAGCAAATCGGTTTTTGAAAGGGATGACTTTACCTCCTCGCTTACAAAGCCGAGGTCGGTGCACACCGCCGCAGTTCTTCCGTCGGGCAGCTCAATTTTATATCCGCAGCTTTCGGCGCAGTCGTGGGAGGTTCTGAAATTTTTGATTTTATATCCGTCAAGCTCTATTTCGTCAAATTCAAGCTCAAAAGCCATAATTTTTTCGTTTATGTGCCCGTCCCTCTCCATAACCTCCAATGTTCCCTTGGTGGCAAAGAGAGGTATGTTGTATTTTGAGCAGAAAACACGGGCCCCGGCAATGTGGTCGGAATGTTCATGGGTAATAAAGACGCCTTTGAGCCGCTCAGGGTCAACTCCGATGTCAAAAAGCGCCTGACAAAGCCTTTTTGCGCTCACGCCCGCATCTACAAGCAAACCGCCGTCGGCGTTTCCTACAAATGTGCTGTTTCCGCTGCTTCCGCTGAAAAGCTGGCAAACCCTTGCCATAACAAAACTCCTTTAAAAACAAATCCTTTTCCGAAAAAGGCGCAAGCTCTTACGCCGAATGGGAAAAGGCTTTGTATTTTGTATCAAACCGCTCGCTCGACGGGGTCGGGCATGGTGACGCGCTTTATGTCGGCTCCGAGATTTCTGAACTTCTCAACCACCTTTTCATATCCCCGCTCGATATAATGAATACTTTCGATTTCGGTCACGCCCTCGGCCATACAGCCGGCGATAAGCATGGCCGCACCGGCTCTCAGATCGTCCGCACGAACGCATGCTCCGGTCAGCTTGTCCACGCCCTGAATAACAGCCACCTTGCCGTTGACCTGAATGTTAGCGCCCATCTTAATGAGCTGGTCAACATATTTAAAGCGGTTGTCCCAGACGCCCTCGCTAACAACGCTTGTCCCTCTTGCCACCGCAAGAAGGGTGGAAAACTGGGGCTGCATATCGGTTGGAAAACCGGGGTGAGGAAGGGTCTTTATAACACAATGGGAAAGTTTTCGGTCGGAATAAACCCTCACCCAGTCGTCCCCTTCAATAACCTTGGCTCCCGCCTCAATAAGCTTTGAACTTATGGATTCAAGATGCTTCGGAGTAACGTTTTTAATGACAACATCTCCGCCCGTAGCAGCGGCGGCCACCATAAATGTCCCGGCCTCAATCTGGTCGGGAATGACCGAATAGGAGGTTCCCTTAAGGCTTTCGACCCCTCGGATTTTTATGACATCGGTTCCGGCGCCTCGTATGTCGGCGCCCATGGAATTGAGAAAGTTGGCCAAATCGACGATATGAGGCTCCTTGGCCGCGTTTTCAATGACCGTCAGCCCTCTCGCCTTGGCGGCGGCAATCATAATATTACAGGTTGCACCAACCGACACAACATCAAGATATATCTGGCTTCCCACAAGGCTTTCGGCCGACACTCCTATCATGCCGTTGTCAACCGAAATATCGGCGCCAAGCGCCTCAAAGCCCTTTAAATGCTGATCTATGGGGCGGGGGCCGAGATTACATCCGCCGGGCATAGCCACCTTGGCTTTCGAAAACTTGCCCAGCAATGCCCCTATAAGATAATATGAGGCTCTCATGAGCTTTGCTATTTCGTGGGGCACAACATATGAATTTATATTTCTCGGGTCGATTTCCACCGTATTGTCATTGAGCATTCTGACCTTCGCTCCCATCTCGGAAAGTATGCGAAGGCTGTTTCTTACGTCGGAAATTTGCGGAACATTTTCAAGCACGCAAACGCCGTCCGACAGAATCACGGCGGGAATTATGGCCACAACTGCATTTTTGGCACCGCTTATATTAACTTCCCCCCGAAGCGGGGTTCCGCCCTTAATAACAAACTTATCCAAGGATATGCACTCCCGTATTTTTTTTAGCTAACAAAGAACAAAAGGAAAATATTTTCCCGGTAACATCATTTTTTACGGATAATTTCTAAGGCGATTTCTGACACGATTTCATAGATTATCCATACTTTATTATTATAACACTCAAAGCAAAAAAAATAAAGCCCTAATTTCATATTTTTTATGAAATCAGGACTTTTTTTCCATATATAGTAGTCTTTTGCCGCTTTTTCAATTAAATATCAACTATGCCGCCTTTAATCTCAGACGCATTTTATCGGCAATAAGAGCTATGAATTCACTGTTTGTAGGTTTACCCCGTCCGGTGTTTACGGTATATCCGAAATAGGAATTGAGAGTGTCAATATCTCCCCTGTCCCAGGCAACCTCGATGGCATGGCGAATGGCCCGTTCGACCCTCGAAGAGGTGGTCTTATACTGCTTTGCTACGGTGGGATAAAGAAGCTTTGTCACGGCATTAACCATCTCAGGATCCTTGACCGAAAGAATTATAGACGTTCTGAGATAATGATATCCCTTTATGTGGGCGGGTACTCCCAACTGGTGAATTATTTCGGTAACCATCATTTCCAGCTCGGTATCGGTTATGTATGAACCCTGCTCCTTACTGAGTCCTCCGGTCTTGCGCCAGCCCGTAAGCTGGACCACACGCTCGGCAAGCATATCCATGTCTACCGGTTTTAAAAGATAATATGACGCACCGGATGAAAGCAGCTCTCCTTCTAACTTTTCATTACCTCCGGTGGACATAACCATTGTGAGCGGACGGCTCCTCGATTCCATTGTTTCAAGCTGTTTAAGCACTCCCAGCGCGTCCATTTTAGGCATAAAAGCGTCCATTATCAGAACATCTGGACGCACCGATTTGACCTCGGTAAAAAGCCTTGAGCCTTCCTTTGGCGCCAAAACCACATCCATTCCATAGGTTTTCAGCAGATTTGAACACGGCACGCCAAACTCTGCCGTGTTCTCTGCTATAAGTACTTTTAATTTCTTTTCCATTTATTTTGCCTCCTGTTTTTTTATTTGATGTCAATATATTACCATATATTGTTAAT
>CABMOR010000074.1 GCA_902388225.1 uncultured Oscillospiraceae bacterium
TTCATATCGAAACCGCCATTGACCAAAACAATGTTCTGACCTGCCGTGTTCCCTCCTTCCGCGACGATGTGGAAGGCCGTGCAGACCTTGCCGAAGAGGTTATGAGAATTTACGGATATGACCACATTGTGGGAACGGTCATGAGAGGAAATGTTGTTCAGGGAAAGATTCTTCCCTCCCGTCAAAAGGAAAACAAACTCAAGGCTCTGCTTTGCGGTCAGTCCATGAGAGAAATTTCCACCTATTCCTTTATTGCAAGCGGTGCTATCGACACCCTTTCTCTTGACAAAAACGACTGCCGCCGAAAGTGCATTAAGATACTCAATCCCCTGGGTGACGAATACTCCTGTCTTCGGACCCAGCTTGTAACCAGTATGCTCACCGTCATTTCCACCAACATCAGCCGCAAAAACGAATGTGCTAGACTTTTTGAAATAAGCAGACTGTTTATTCCAAAAGCCCTTCCTCTGACCGAACAGCCGGAGGAAAAACCGGCTCTGTGCATCGGTCTTTACGGCAAGGATGAGGATTTCTTTACCCTTAAAGGGTCTGTGGAAGAAATATTCGATCTTTTTGGGGCAAATCCGGAATATCAGCGCTCTGATGAGGTATACCTCCATCCCGGCCGTCAGGCAAGGGCTGTTATTGACGGCGAGACAGTGGCTGTCTTTGGCGAAATTCATCCCGACATTGCGGAAAAATACGGAATTGACACAAGGGTTTACACGGCCGAGGTTTCTCTTGAGCCTCTTTATTCATCCGTCAAACCCCAGCCCGTTTATAAGCCCCTTCCAAAATTCCCTGCCGTCACTCGTGACCTTTCGCTGGTTTGCGACCGAAACACTCCTGTCGCCGAGCTTGATAAGGCTATCCGTTCGGTCAAGAGCAGTATTATCGAAGACGTTAAACTCTTTGATGTTTACGAGGGCGACCGTATTGACCCCGACAAAAAGAGTGTTGCCTACTCCCTTATGCTTCGTTCCGACGACCGTACACTTACCGACGACGAATGCAACAGCGTGGTTAATAAGGTCATTGACGCCCTTTCAAAAATAGGAGCTGTTCTTCGGGCATAAAAGGCTTGAATTTATCGGGATTTTGTAGTATATTATATATAACGGAGGTGTTAATATGCAGGACAAAAATCAAACCATTACCTTTTCCATAAACAACGACGGAGAAGCTGAAATGAAACGAATACTCTGTTCGGTATATGACGCACTGAGTGAAAAGGGATATAACCCTATCAATCAAATCGTTGGTTATATACTTTCAGAGGACCCGACCTACATTACAACATACAACAACGCCAGAAGCCTCATTCGCCGTGTCGACCGCGACGAGCTTCTTTCGGCCATGGTCAAAAACTATATTACAAAATAATTGGAGGCGTTTTTCGTGCCCGAAAAGCTTGATTTTCTTAAATTCAAAGACCGCCCGCTTGTCAGAAGCGGAAAAACAGTTTTTTACGGCGATATGTCGGAAAAATATGTCATTAAGATGGAAATTAAAAGCACCAAAAAGGTGGATGATCTTGATGTTGCCGACAAGGTGAGCGTTTCGCTCATTCACACCGACGACAACATGAGCCCAAAGGACAGGGTCATTAAGTCGAGCGAAAAAGACGGTCTTTATGATGCGCTGGATCTCGGTGCAATTTGGCTTGAAAGAGCCCTTTCTGAATAATTACAAGACTTGCGGAAGGAAGATTTGACTTTTTCCTTCCGCATTTTATCTTTGTTGTAAATTTACTATTGAAAAAAAAGGTAAAATACAATATAATTAAACTATATATTTTTAATGAGGCGGAAAAATAAATGGCAGATCAAAAGAAAATGGTAAAAGAAATAACCTCCATGAACGAGGATTTTGCAAAATGGTATACCGATGTGGTTAGAAAGGCCGAGCTGGCCGAATATTCTTCCCTAAAGGGTTGTATGATAATACGCCCCTACGGATACGCTATTTGGGAAAATATACAGAAAGACCTGGATGCCAGATTTAAAGAGCTGGGTCACGAAAATGTCATGATGCCCATGTTTATTCCCGAAAGCCTGCTCCAAAAAGAGAAGGATCATGTTGAAGGGTTTGCCCCCGAAGTGGCCTGGGTTACCCACGGCGGCGAAGAGGAGCTGGGCGAGCGGCTGTGTGTTCGTCCCACTTCCGAAACCCTTTTCTGCGAGCACTATGCTAACATAATTCATTCCTACCGTGACCTGCCCAAGCTTTATAATCAGTGGTGCAGTGTTGTTCGCTGGGAAAAGACCACCCGCCCCTTCCTCCGCACCACCGAGTTTTTATGGCAGGAAGGCCACACCATGCACGAAACGGCCGAAGAAGCAAAGGAAGAAACCGAGCGTATGCTTAATGTCTATGCCGATTTTTGCCGTGACGCTCTTGCCATTGATGTTGTCAAGGGACAAAAAACAGATAAGGAAAAATTCGCCGGTGCCGAAGCTACATACACAATTGAGGCCATGATGCACGACGGAAAAGCCCTTCAAAGCGGGACCAGCCACTATTTCGGCGACGGTTTTGCAAAGGCCTTCGGAATTCAGTTTTCCGACCGTGAAAACAAGCTTCAGTATCCTCACCAAACATCATGGGGAATGTCAACCAGAATTATAGGTGCAATCATAATGACCCACGGAGACGACAACGGTCTGGTGCTACCCCCTGCCGTCGCTCCTATACAGCTTGTCATTGTTCCTATTGCATTCCACAAGCCCGGCGTGACCGAAAAAGCTCAGGAAATCGAGAAAAAACTCAGCTCTATCTGCCGTGTCAAAACCGACCTGAGTGACAACTCTCCCGGCTGGAAATTTGCTGAATACGAAATGAAGGGCGTGCCCCTGCGTCTTGAAATAGGCCCAAGGGACATTGAAAACAACTGCTGCGTCCTGGTTCGCAGAGATAACGGAGAAAAGACCACCGTTTCACTTGACCAAATCGATACAAGGTTCCCGAGCTTTTAAGGGCTGTTCACGACGGACTGCTTGAAAAAGGAATAAAACGCAGAGAAGAAATGACCTTTGACGCCAAAAACATGGAAGAAATGTGCGATATTGCCGAAAATCATCCCGGGTTTGTGCGGGCAATGTGGTGCGGCGATCTTGCCTGTGAGGAAAAAATTAAGGAGCAGGCCGGTCTTACATCAAGATGTATTCCTTTTGAGCAGGAGAAAATATCCGATAAATGTGTGTGTTGCGGAAAGCCTGCCAAGCATATGCTTTATTGGGGAAAACAGTATTGATTTCCCACATCATTACCTGAAAGAGGTGCATTTTTCTTGATAAACTCCAATTCGGCTTTTTTCAAAGCATTTGTCGCTGTTTTTTCCTCGCTTATAATTTTTTTGGCTGTGGGATTTATTGCGGCGGCCGAGCCTGAGGATTCCCTTCCCGAGTCAATTGCCTCGGAACAGGAGCATTCGACTCCCTCTCAAACTACCGAAAGTCTGACCGAGTCGGAGATTTCCCTTGTCGAGTCAAGTCAAATTGAAAGTTCTGTCGAAAGCATTGAGGAAAGCTCTGTTGTTTCAAGCGAAGAAACCTCCGCCAAATCAAGTGAAGTATCGGAATACTATTACCAAGAGGATACCGAAGACGACACCCCAAGCAAAATTAAGAAGAAGAAGGAAACTACCGCCCAAAGCCAAGTTGAGGAAGATGAGCCAAGAGAAAAAAAGGTCTCATTCTTTAAAAAAATCGAAATGCCCCTCATTATTATCGTGCTTCTCGGAATTGCGGCAGTTTGTGTGTATTCTCTCATTAGATATAACCGTAAAATGAGCGGTAAACTGACCAAAAAGGAACAGGAGCTGCTTGACAACCCGCCCCTTACAAGCTTTTCCACAAAGGGACAAAAAAATAATCGCAACCTTTTCGACGAATTTGACAATCCCGACGATGAAAACCAAAGTGACGACCGTTAAATAATTTGTCATTTTTTTAAAGAAAAGCTCAAACAAGACCACAAAATTTATACAAAATATAGATTATCCGACAAATATATTTTGTGGTCTTGATTTTATTTTCTGTTTAAAATATACTATTAGTGTACTTTTTTAAAAGATATTTTGTTTTGTAGGTGAGAGAGATGGAATTGCTCAAGCAGCGTATTTTAAAAGACGGAAGAGTTATCGGCAACGATATTCTTAAGGTCGACAGCTTTCTCAATCACCAAATCGATACCTCTCTTCTCTATGAAATCGGAAAGGAATTTTACCGTCTTTTCAAGGAGCAAAAAATAAATAAAATACTTACGATAGAAGCTTGCGCGGCTGCGCAGTTTTTTACTGTGCCTGTTGTTTTTGCTAAAAAAGGTAATCACAAGAATTTAAGCGACAATAAATACTGTACAAAGGTTTATTCCTTTACAAAAGATGTCTACTATGACGTCACGGTGGACAAGGATTATCTTACAAAGGACGACCGAGTACTTATTATTGATGACTTTTTGGCCAACGGCAACGCCTCTCTCGGTCTTATCGACCTTGTTAAACAGTCGGGAGGAAGCGTCGAAGGGGTCGGAATAGTCATTGAAAAGGGCTTCCAGGAAGGCGGAAAAATTATCCGTGACATGGGAATTAAACTTGAATCTTTAGCAATCGTCAAATCAATAGGTAACGGAAAATTTGAATTGGCTTGACGACAGCTTTTGAGAATTAAAAAATTGGAGGAAACAAAAAGATGAAAAAGATTCTCGCACTTCTTCTTGCTGTTGTTATGGTTGCGGCCTTCGCTTCCTGCGGCAACAAGGAGACAACCGAAGGCGGAGCAGCAGAGACTAATGATGTAAAGATTGGACTTATCTGCCTGCACGACGAAAATTCCACCTACGACAACAACTTCATTCAGGCCCTCAAGAGCGTTCAGCAAGAGCTCGGTCTCTCTGATGACAATGTTCTCATCAAGACCAACATCCCCGAGAGCAATGATTGCTATGAAGCCGCTTGTGAGCTTGTTGATGAAGAATGTGACGTTATCTTCGCAGACTCCTTCGGTCATGAGCAGTTCATGCTTCAGGCCGCTAAGGAAAATCCCGATGTTCAGTTCTGCCATGCTACCGGAACCAAGGCTCACACCGAAAAACTCTCTAACTTCCACAATGCGTTTGCAGACATTTATCAGGGCCGTTACCTTGCCGGTGTTGCCGCAGGTATGAAGCTTAACCAGATGATCACCGACGGAACCATCACCGCCGATAAGGCTGTTATCGGTTATGTCGGCGCCTTCAACTATGCCGAGGTTGTCTCGGGCATGACCTCCTTCTATCTCGGAGCTCGCTCGATCTGCCCCTCTGCCACCATGAAGGTAACCTACACCAATTCCTGGTTTGACATTGCTCTCGAAAGAGAAGCTGCCTTAAATCTTATTAACAACGGCTGCGTTCTTATCAGCCAGCACGCCGATTCCGAAGGCGCTCCCAAGGCTTGTGAAGAAAAGGGCGTTCCCAATGTTGCTTACAACATAAGCACCATTTCCATGGGACCCAACACCGCTCTCATTTCCTCCAAGATTGACTGGGCTCCTTATTTCAAAATGATCATCGAAAACACCAAGAACGGAGAGGCCATCCCCACCGATAAGTGCGGAACTTTGGCCGAAGGCTATGTTGCTCTCACCGAGCTCAACGAAAAAGTTGCCGCTCCCGCAACCAAAGAGAAGATCGAAGAAGTCAAGGGCAAGCTTGAATCCGGCGAACTTAAGGTTTATGACACCAGCACCTTCACCGTGAACGGCGAGACCCTCACCTCCTACCTTGCCGACGTTGACGACGCGGGCGACTTCGTTCCCGAGACCGAGGTCATTAAGGACGGCGAATTTATGGAGTCTTCCTTCAGATCTGCTCCCTACTTCGATATTAAATACATCGACGGTATCAGCGAGTAATCTTAAAAAATGTTATAGGCGGAGCGAATTCACTCCGCCTATACTTTCTTTTAATTTTAACTTTGAAACGAGTGTATTTTTGAGTACATTGCTTTGAGAGTTAAGAAAACCAAGTTTTGTACAAGGAGAGTTTTTATGGGAAATGTTGCAATAGAACTTCGCGGCATAACCAAACGATTTGGCAGTATTGTGGCAAATAAAAATGTCAATCTGTCGGTTAATAACGGTGAAATTCTTTCGCTGCTGGGCGAAAACGGAAGCGGAAAAACAACTCTTATGAACATGATATCGGGTATTTATTTTCCCGATGAAGGTCACATTTTCATAGACGGCAAGGAGGTTGTTATTCGCTCCCCAAAGGACGCCTTTGACTATAATATAGGAATGATACACCAGCACTTTAAGCTGGTAGATGTATTTACCGCCGCCGAAAACATTGTGCTTGGACTGGACGAAAAGTACAACATAAAAAAAGCTACACAGCGTGTTGCCGAAATCAGCAGTAAATACGGCTTTGAAATTGACCCCAACAAAAAGATTTATGAAATGTCGGTTTCGGAGAAGCAGACTGTAGAGATTCTCAAGGTTCTTTACAGGGGCGCAAACATACTCATACTGGACGAGCCCACCGCCGTTCTTACCCCCCAGGAGTCGCAAAAGCTTTTTGCGGTTTTACGGCGCATGAGGAATGACGGAAAGACCATTATCATAATA
>CABMOR010000075.1 GCA_902388225.1 uncultured Oscillospiraceae bacterium
GCTCTGCCGGCGGCGGTCAAAGCGCGGTCGAAAACCTTGCCCTTGAAATTGCCGATCTTGAGGCGATAATTGACAGCAAAATAACCCAGTGTGTTCACGAGCAAAACCGTCTTGAAAGATACATTGCCGGCATACCCGACAGCAGAACGAGAATGATTATGTCATTTCGGTTTGTCGACGGATTTTCGTGGGGAAAGGTTGCGTATAAGGTCGGCGGCGGGAACACGGCCGACTCAGTTAAAAAGACCTGTTACCGTCACTTGAAAAAGGAGAAAAAATAAACTTGTCCCTTTTGTCCCTTTTTTTGTTTTATTATGATATTGGCAGAACAGGATCAATACGGCGGAACATTTCACTCGCCGCCGTACCTGATGCCTGTCCTCCTCTTTATATAGCCCCGGCGGTGGCGTTGTAACCGCCTCTTTCTTTAAGTAGGGACAGACGCCGTGGAAAGACACGAGTCCGATTTTCGGAGTAATTAAAATGACAGATTGGAAGAAACTCAGAAATGAATATATCAACGGTAATATAAGCTATCGGGAAATGGCCGAAAAGTACGGTGTTTCGTATTCGGCCGTGAAATATCATGCCCACCAGGAGCACTGGGGAGAGAAAAAACGAAAACAGGCTCCAAAGCTTGAGAAAATGTTGGCAGAAAAGACCGCCGAAAAAATCACGGAGCAGACGGCAAACGACTATGTTAATCGTCAGGAACGAATATTTAAGCTTTCAGATAAATTGACCGAGAAAATCGAGTTGGCAATAAGTCAGCTCGATGTTTTTTTAACCGAAGACGGCCAAATGCACCAGACGGGATATGTAGACACGCAGAAGCTACGGCAGATCGTTTCTTCCCTTAAGGATATAAAGGAGCTGACCACAGAAGAAAACACGGCCACCGAAATAAAGGTCGACTTTGGCGGCGGAGAGAATTATGCAAAGTAATAAAAGCAATTACAATATCCTTTCGATACCGTACATAAACGAAAAGCAAAAACAGTTTTTGAAATCAGAAAAGAAATATACCGGCTACGGCGGCGCTCGCGGTGGCGGAAAGTCGTGGGCGGTGAGAACAAAGTCAAAGCTTTTGTGTCTGCGTTACGCAGGAATAAAAGTACTTATTGTCAGAAGAAGCTATCCCGAGCTTACGGCGAATCATATTGATGTGCTTCGTCCCGAGCTTGCGGGCATAGCAAAATATAATAAGCAGGAAAAGATGTTCACATTCGCAAACGGCAGCACCATTTCATTCAGATATTGTGCCAAAGACAGCGACCTCGACAATTTTCAGGGCTCAGAATATGACTGTATCTTTCTTGATGAGGCAACACAGCTTTCGGAACATCAGTTTGAAGTGCTTCGTGCCTGCCTTCGCGGTGTCAACAATTTCCCCAAGAGAATGTATTTGACCTGCAACCCCGGCGGACAGGGTCATGCATGGGTCAAGAGGCTGTTTATTGATAGGCGTTTTAAGGAGACCGAAAACCCCGATGATTATGTTTTTATTCAGGCTCTCGTTCAGGATAATAAACCGCTTATGAAAAATCAACCCGATTATGTGCAGCAGCTTGAAGGACTGACGGGAAAGCTGAAAAAAGCGTGGCTTTACGGCGATTGGAATATCTTTGAGGGACAATTTTTTGAAGATTTTGTTGACGATCCGAATCATTATGACGACAGACAATATACTCATGTGATTAAAGGTTTTGAACCTCCGGACGGATGGACGATATATCGGTCTTATGACTTCGGATATTCCGATCCGTTCTCCTGCGGATGGTGGGCTGTGGACTACGAAGGACGGCTATACCGTATCCTTGAATGCTACGGTTGCAAGCCAAATGAGCCGGACACGGGCGTTAAATGGACCCCCGATGAGCAGTTTGCGGAAATTGCCCGAATCGAGCGGGAGCATCCGTGGCTCAAGGGCAAGAAAATACACGGTGTTGCCGATCCATCCATTTGGGACGGTTCCAAAGGCATTTCCACGGCCGACACGGCACGGAGACACGGCATATATTTTGAACCGGGTATCAATGCCCGTATTCCGGGGTGGATGCAGATGCATTACAGATTTGCTTTTGACGAAAACGGCTACCCGATGATGTATATCTTTGATACTTGCAAGGATTTCATAAGGACGATACCCACCCTTATATATTCCGAGACAAAGCCCGAAGACCTCGACACCGAACTCGAGGATCATATCGCAGATGAGACAAGATATATGTGTATGGCTCGGCCTATCAAGCCCATAAAAAGAACTGCAAAAGAGCCTGTCTTTGATGACCCGCTCGACCTACAGCCGGACAAGGATAAGTATTATCGCAAAATTGAGGTGTTTTAATGGCATTTTTAGATTTATTTAAGAAAAAAGACGGGCAAACGCCCGAAGAGGAAGATGTACCAAGCGCAGGCGGAGCAGTCGAGGCCGAAAAGGTGGTTGACAAGATAGGTCCCGAACAGGTCAGGGCGGCAAGACAAAGACTTGAGAAGTACCGCCAGGGCAAGGCACAGATTGAAAATCGAATCATAGAGAACGAAAAATGGTGGAGACTAAGACACAGTCATACGGGAGAAGACGATCAAATGTCAAATTCCGCATGGCTTTTTAACTGCATTATATCCAAGCACGCCGACGCTATGGACTCATATCCCGAATTTAACATACGTCCTCACGAAGAAGGAGACAAGCAGGAGGCCACCGTGCTTACCTCTATTATGCCGACTCTTCTTGATCAAAACGATTTTGAAGACACATATTCGGCCGCATGGGACTATAAGCTGAAAAACGGGTTGGCCTGTTACGGAATATTTTGGGACGCCGAAAAGCACAATGGGCTTGGTGATGTGGCAATTACAAAGGTTGACATTCTCAATCTCTTTTGGGAACCCGGAATAACAAACCTACAAAACAGCAGAGACATCTTTGTTGTCACACTTGTGGATAACGACTTACTCTCACAGCAATATCCACAGCTTACCGGAAAGCTTTCTTCTCCCACCATTACGATTAAGCAATATGCTCACGATGACAGTATAGACACTTCCGACAAAACCGCTGTTGTTGATTGGTATTATAAAACGGTCATGGACGGCAAAACCGTATTGCACTATTGCAAATTTGCAAACGACGTTGTTTTGTACGCCACCGAAAACGAGACGGAACCTATCGTCGATGAGCAAGGAAATATCATTCGGGAAGCTCCCGCCACGGCGGGTCTTTATGCCGACGGAGATTATCCGTTTGAGCTTGACAGGCTATTTTGCGAAGAGGGAACGCTTGACGCATTCGGTTATGTGGATGTTTGCAAAAATCCGCAAAGATATATTGACCTTATGAATAAGGCAATTGCCAACAACACGGTTATGGCTGCCACTCCGAGATTTTTTATTCGAGAGGATGGACAGATAAGCGAGGAGGAGTTCAGAGACTGGACAAAGCCCTTTGTGCACACGGCCTCCGGTCTTTCGGATGATGATTTGAGGCAGTTTACGGTATCTCCTATCGGAGGGAATGTTCTTAATGCCCTTAATCAGCGGATTGAAGAGCTTAAAGAGACCTCAGGCAACCGTGATGTCAACAATGGCGGAAGCGTGTCCGGCGTGACGGCCGCTTCGGGTATTGCCGCATTGCAGGAACAGGGCGGCAAGCTGTCAAGAGATATGATCAAAGCTTCCTACCGTGTGTATAAGCGAATAATCCAAAAATGTATTGAACGAATAAGGCAGTTTTATGATGTTCCGCGAACGTTCCGCATTGTGGGAGAAAGGGGAGCGGAAGAATTCGTTCAATACAGTAATGCAAATTTGGCCGCACAAAGCTTTGAAATGGGCTTCGGGGGCGGTCAAGGCTACCGTGTGCCTGAATTTGACATCGAGGTCACGGCCGAAAAGGCCTCTCCTTATACAAAACTGGCCAACAATGAGCTTATGCTCCAGCTTTTTCAACTGGGTGTGCTCAATCCTCAAATGGCCGACCAGTCACTGGCACTGCTTGATGTTATGGACTTTTCCCACAAAGACTCTCTCATTCAGAAGATACAGAAGAACGGCCTTATGTATCAAAAAATACAAGTCCTTCAGCAACAGCTTATAAGCCTCGCACAGTTTACCGATGGAGAGCTGGGAACCGATTATCTCGCTACTATTTTACAGCAATTCGGAGTTGCAGAACAACCAATGCCGTCCGGAGGGGCAAATGTAAATCTTGACAGCGGTAACAGCGAAAATCCCCAAGTTCAAAAGGCAAGACAGCGGGCGAACGATGCTACGAGTCCCGCATAAGGAGGACAATATGATTAAGATATATTCCGATATTGAAAAATGTACGGTTAAGGTAACAGGGCACGCAACAAACGGAAAAGACCGGAATCCGCTCGTATGTGCAGGGGTATCGGCTCTTGTATCGGGGCTTGCACAAAACGTGATGTTTGCACAAGACATCGGACAGCTTAAATCAACGCCGGTTATACAGCTTGACGAGGGAAAAGCAAAAATTCTTTGCAAGCCTAAGAAAGCACAGCAAGCGGCGATTATACATCTGTTTATGATTTTTGATTTATGTTTCAGGCAGATGCAGGCACAGTTCCCTGATTTAATTGAATTTAACGGAGATGAGTTTTAAGCTCACCTCCGTTTTTATTTGACGCCGTGGAAAGACACGAGACTTTAGACGCCGTGGAAAGACACGAGGAAGGAGCAATTATGCCCAGTAAATTTATTCCCATTGTTCTCAACCTATTTGACGGTGAGGACAGCGGTTCCGAAGGCGGAACCGGAGAGAGCGTATCTGCGCAGACCTCTCCTGCGGACGGCGGTGCGGCAGGCACCGACGAGGAATCAAGAGCAGAGCAATATTCCAAATTCAAAGCGGATTTTAAGGACCTTTTTGATGCCGAAATAAAAGGAATAATAAACGATAGGTTCAAAAAATCCAAAGAAACCGAAAAACAGCTCAAGGCCTTTTCGACAGTCGGTCAGCGACTTTCCGAGAAATACGGAGTGGACGGAAATAATCCGGAGGAAATCTTAAAGGCGCTTGACGAGGATGACAGTTTCTATGAAGAGGAAGCAATGAAAAAGGGGATGCCGGTGGACGAGCTCAAAAAGTCTAAGGCACTTCTCCGCGAAAATAATGCTCTTAAAGAACAAATGGCCGAAAGAAATCGTCAGGAAACGATTGATAAGCAGGTCTCGGAATGGATGAGGCAAGCTCAGGAGGCACAAAAAATATATCCTCAGCTTAATTTTGAATCCGAACTGAAAAACGAACGTTTCCGCTCGCTGCTTCAAACACCGGGAATAACCGTGCGTGATGTGTACGAAATAGTTCATCGAGATGAAATCATGCCGGCCTATACCCAGTTTGTAGAGCAAAAAGCGCAAAAAGCCGTTGCGGACAGCGTTCGGGCGAACGGACAGCGCCCAAAAGAGAACGCATTGAATAATTCGGCCCCTGCCAAGACAAAAAGCGACCCGTCAACATGGTCGAAAGAAGAACTTGAAGACGTGTCGCGACGAGTCCAACGGGGAGAAAAAATAAAATTATAAAAACCATCTCCCCGTTTAAAAGAAGGGAGAAAAAACAAATGAAACTTATCAAAATTATTCTGAGTATGTTTGACGGTTCCACAAGTCCCGACACCACCGGGTCTACCGGTATGTCGGTGGAAATGAAAACATATTACGACAAGCAGCTTCTAACCAGCGCAGAACCTTTGCTCATTCATGACCAGTTCGCCGACAAAAGACCTATTCCTCAGGGTAGCGGAAAAACTATTGAATTCCGCCGTTTTGCCTCTCTACCCAAGGCGCTAACCGCACTTACCGAAGCGGTAACCCCCAAGGGACAGAACATGAGCGCATCGGCAATTACCGCCACCGTTAAGCAGTACGGCGGATGGATTCAGTCTTCCGATCTGCTCCAGATGACCACCATTGACCCTGTCCTTGATGAGAGAACAAAGGTTCTCGGCAGTCAGGCAGGAAGAACCCTCGACACCATTACCCGCGAGGTCATGAACGGCGGTACTAATGTGCAGTATGCACACAAGGTGAACGGTAACACAAAAACCGCAGTATACAGTCGCAGCGACCTAACCAAAGATTGTCACCTTACCCGTGATGAAATCTTCCGTGCGGCCGCAACCCTCAAGGCTAAAAATGCACCCACTATCGACGGAAAGTATATTGCCATCATTCATCCCTACACCGCCTATGACGTTATGTCATCGGATGATTGGGTCGATGTTAACAAGTACAGCAACGCAACCAAGATTTTCAACGGGGAAATCGGCTCGCTCGGCGGTGTTCGCTTTGTCGAGACCACCGAAGCAAAGGTATTCCTGCCCGGTGCAATATTCAAAGGCGGAGAAAATTCGGCCGTTGTATGCAATGACGCTAAGAGTTCGTCTACCACCATAAAGGTCAGCGGTATTTACGAAAAGGCAGTATCAACGGTAAATGTGTATGTTAACGGTGTGGAAAACACAATTACAAATGTGGTTGCGGACACATCGTCCGGTACTTCCACCATCACTCTCGGCACAGCTATTTCCGCTGCTGTTCCCGCCGGTTCGGTTATTTG
>CABMOR010000076.1 GCA_902388225.1 uncultured Oscillospiraceae bacterium
ATTTAGTCACTGTTTCGTGAGGTTATTATATCATATTCCGGCCAAAAATCAAATGCCCTTTATAAAAATCACATTATAAACTGGAAGGCGCAAAATCCCGCGTAAAGTGCAAGAAGAATTATTCCCTGGATTCTGGAAAGCTTTCCTCTTATAAGGGTAGGGACAGTCAGTATGAGCATTACCGCCAGCATAAGAGGGGTGTCAATGACAAGGGAGGCGTTCATTCCGGCAACCGTCTTTGAGGAAGGGAGAGAAAAGGGTGAAAGTGTTATGGAAAGACCGCTTACAAGCACCAGGTTAAAAAGATTGGCGCCTATTATATTACCAAGGGACAAAGCTCCGTGTCCCTTAACAAGGGCTGTTATGGCGGTTACAAGCTCGGGAAGAGAGGTTCCGAGTGCAACAAAGGTCAGGGCTATTACCGATTCGGGCACTCCGAAATGCTGTGCGATAAGCGTTCCCTTGTTTACAAGGAGATTGGCTCCGACGGCAATAAGGGCGGCGCCCAAAACAAGCAAAATTATGTTTTTAAGGGCAGGAGCCTGTTCCTTCGAGTCGTTTTGCTCTTTTGTTTCTTGATTTTCAGTAAGCCTTGAATCCTTAAGCGCCCTGCGAACCGTCACGGTCATATATACAACGAAAATCAGCAAAAGCACCATGCCGGAAAGTCGGCTGTAATGTCCGCCGGTATAGGCGATAGCAAGGTAAAATGCAGCCGAAAGGAAGAAGAAAAACACCGGGATTTTCAAGGTCTCTCTATCAACCTTAGAGGGCCTAATTGCCACGGTCATGGCGGCAATTAGGGCGGTATTGCAAATTATCGAGCCAATGGCATTTCCGTAGGCTATTTCACTGTGTCCCGACACGGCTGAAGAGGCCGAAACCATCACCTCGGGGAGTGTCGTTCCGATGGACACAACGGTGGCGCCGATGAGAAGCTCAGGCAGGTGAAATTTTTTTGCAATTCCGGTGGCGCCGTCCACAAACCAGTCGCCCCCCTTTATAAGCAGTAAAAATCCAAGTGCAAAAAGCAAATAGTTAAGCCACATAGTTTTCTCCTTATAAAATATTACTTAAAAATATTTCAATACCGATTGCTATAAGTATTATGCCGCCAATAACGGTAGCTTTATCCGCAAATTTCATTCCTGCCTTTTTGCCGAGGACAAGCCCTCCCGTACAAAAAACAAAGGTCACGGCGGCAATAATAAGAGAGGCCGTCAGAGCGGTTATCAAGTCATAGTCGGCAAAGGCAAAGCCTACAGACAGAGCGTCAATGGAGGTTGCAATCCCCTGAACAAGCAAAAGACCGGCTGTCAGCCTTTTAACCTCATCTTCTTTGGGCTTGTTTTTTATGCCTTCAAGAAGCATCTTTCCCCCGATAAAGCAGAGAAGAACAAGGGCAATCCATGGCACAGCCTTTTCAAAGCTTTTGAATTTTTCCACCACCGTGTGAACGCAAATCCAGCCTATAAGGGGCATGAGTCCCTGAAAAAAGGCATATGTTCCCGAAACGGCAAGCATTTTCCCCCTTGGCATTTCGGGCTCGCCAAGCCCGTTTGCAAGTGAAACCGAAAAGGCGTCCATGGAAAGGCCTGCCCCGAGCAGCAAACTGTTTACAACAAAAAGAAAATCCACAAGCTCTCCCCCAAAAAATAAAACCGGGTATGAAAAGCCATACCCGGATAAAATTTGAAACAATCACCCATGTATAGCGCAAGGTTACACATGAGTCTCGCAAATTAAAGCAAGCCAGACCGTCAGGCCGAGAATGTTGACTTGCTGCGGAAAAACCGCTTGCTACTCCCTCAAGGAATGATAAGATACTAACACAAAAAACCTGTTGTGTCAATATTTTATTTTTATTTTGCCCTGAAGAATATCTATTTTTGCCCTTTCTTCTCCCTCATACCTCTCGCCGTCCAGCGACCATTCGGTTGGATTTTCAAACTCGAAGGAGGCCTTGGAAGAGCGAAGAAACAGAATATATTTCGGGTCGTAATTATAGGTGACAAGACAGTTCAAAATACCCTGAAGGTCCAAAATATTTTTGGGTTTCCTTATGAGAATAATCTCAAAAAGACCGTCGCAAAATCTAATATCCGGGTCCTTAAGCCGAACAATGCCGCCCATGGAGGTGGAATTTGCGACCGCTCCGAAAAGAAAATTCCCTAAAATCTCTCCCCCGTCGTATTTCATTTTCAAAAAGACCGGCTTTATGTTCATAAGAGCCTTGGAGCCCTCAAGAACATAGGCAAGATGGCCTAAAGCGTTTTTAAGCGACTGGGAGGTCATGTAGGAGGTCTCGGAAAAGGCTCCGAAGGAGGCAACATAGACAAAATTCCTTTTTCCGTCAATCTCCCCGACATCGTGGGGGTGAATCTGCCCCTCTATTATCTTTTCGGCGGCGGCCAGAGGATTTGATGAAAGCTTCAGTCCGGCGGCAAAATCGTTGGTGCTTCCCGAAGGGATATATCCTATGGGAGCATCAATTTGACCGGCAATCATGCCGTTTACCGTGTTGTTGAGCGTTCCGTCCCCTCCACAGCAAACCACAAGGTCGTTCCCCTTGCAGTTTTGGGAAACATAATCCTTTACGGGGGTCTCTTTTTGGGTTATATAAACCGAGGCTTGATAGCCGACAGAATTGAATTTACCTATAATATCGGCCAGCGAATGCTTTATCTTTTTCTGCCCTGCAACGGGATTTACAATAAAACAAGCCTTTTTCACCCGGTCACCTCCCCTTTTGAAAAAACACATCCGCAGTAATCCTGACGGTAGAGGTCATACTGTTTTGACAGAATTATCGACCGCTTATAGCCCTCCCGCTTTTTAAAGTCAGAAGGAATATAGTTTTCAAATTCCGAGCCGATTCGGTTAATTATAAGGGCGTCCTTGTGGGGGCTGACGGTCAGGGTTGTGGCAAAGAAGTCAAAGTTTCCGTTGCTTGCTTCCTTGGCCGCCTCCTTGAGCCTTAGCTCAAAGCATTTTTGACACCTTTTTCCCCCTTCTTTTTCATTTTCAAGCCCCTTTACGGTCTCAAAGAACCTCTCGGGGTCATATTTCCCTTCGAGGAAGGTTACGCCATGCTTATAAACGGCCTTTTCAAGAAGCTTTTTCTGGGTTATAAGGCGCTTCTGGTATTCCTCTTTCGGGTGAATGTTCGGATTGTAGAAAAACAGGGTTATGTCAAAATACTCCGACAGATACTCCAGCACATATGACGAGCAAGGGCCGCAGCAACTGTGGAGAAGCAGTCGCGGCACCCTGCCGTCAAGGCTTTGAAGAAGTCTTTCCATATTCTTTTGTGCCGTGTAATCCTTCATGCTTTTTCCTTAATAAATATTTTTGTTTTGACGGTAATCACGCCAGACATTTTCGAAAAATCCTCCACCCTCGGGAAGTGGTCGGACATCCCGCTCGCCGGTTCTGCAGGTCAGGGTTTTGGGGTCAAAGGAGGTTTCCTGAACCTTGGGATTTTTCTCACTTGAGGGAGAAGAAAAACTAAAACTTGAATCAAATCCCAAAGGTACGATGCCCTTTTTATCACAGCAAATATACGACCCTCTTGAAACCCCTCCCTTATCGATATAATACTTCATATCGGAAAGATAGGTAAGCTGGGAAACGAGGGTGTCTCTAAGCCGGAAAGCCTCCCAAAGCTCCTGTCTCGAAGCCGCGCCAATGGTATTTTCAAAGTTTTCAAGAGCCAATCGGGTCTCGGTCAGAGCCTCTGAAATTTTTTCCCCGTCTCTTATGGCTCCTCCCTTTTCACTCATAAGCCTTCGGGCTTTAAGGGTCAGAGAGCTTACATTGCTCTCCCTTGAAAGAGCCTTGACGGCAAGCTCAAGGTCGTCTTCAAAAACCTCAGCGGCGTACTTTTCAAAATCGGTTTCATCAGGACATTCGTTTCGGTGCCCGGCGATATACTGAGCCGCCCTAAGTGAGCCGACCTGCCCTGCGTTAAGGGCGCTTCCTCCCGGACGGTATACGCCGTGGGTTCCGGCCGCCTCACCCGCCGCAAAAAGACCCTTGACATCGGTCTGCCACCACATATCCACCGAAAGTCCTCCGTTATTGTGCTGAGCACAGAGGGCGATTTCCAGCATTTCCTTTTCAATGTCCACCCCTTTTTGGCGGTAAAGTTCAATGGCGGGGGAATTCATGTGACAAAGGCGTTCAATGGGGGTACCGAAATCGGCACCGGCCTTTATATATTTATAAGCCGCCCCGTCGAGCTTTTCAAAATCAATCTTTTCAAGACCAAAGGGATTTTTACTGAAATCGAGATAAACCTTCCGCCCCAGCAAAACCCGTTCACGGTATACCGCCAGATCTATCAGCGACGAGCCTTCGGCCGCCTTTTTACAGTCGAAGGGCCACTGATACCCCTTTAAAAATACCATGGAAAGAGTCTTGTATTTATCCTCGAAAAGGTCGCAAAGAAATTCGTGTTCCTTTCCTTCTTTATCCACCGAAACAAATCTGGGGAGCACCTGCATATAGGTTCCCGAAACGTTCCATCTTGGCGCAACCGAAGCAAGACCGTACTGCCATTCGGTGAGATTTTTTCCCTTAACCCCCGCACGGAAGGCGGCGCCGCTCGAACCGGTTTGACACTCGGGGAAAACGCTGTCGGCATACATTCCGGCGGGACCTCCGGTGGCGAAAATAACGTTTTTACAGTTAAAAACAGTAAATAAATTGTCCTTTTCCGAAAGATTAAGCACGCAAAGCCCCTTAACCTCTCGATTTTTACGGTCGGTAATTATGGAGGTGACGAAACTTTTGTCGTATATTCTGACATCAAGTTCTTTTGCCTTTTTCTCCAGCACCTCGGTCATGTGTTTGGAAGTCAGCGGTCCCGCCGAGGTGGCTCTTGAGTAGGGATCGTGGTCGGTTTTATATCCCACATATTCCCCAAAACGGTTGGTGGGAAATTCAACCCCCAGCTCGCACAAATTCATAAAACATCTAACCGACAGCGCCGCCTCGCAAAGGGCGTTATCCCCGTCGGTAAGCATGCCCGAAAAAAGGTCTTTGGCCATGGCGGCGGGACTGTCAGAGTCGTCCCCCGAAAGGCTCATTTTATAATATGTCTGCTTGTCAGAGCCGGTATTTCGGGAGGTTCCGCAGTTTATGCCCTCGGTTATTACGGCAACATTTTCGACCCCAAGCTGTTTGAGGCGTATGGCTGCGTTAAAACCGGCCGCTCCGCTTCCCACAACGGCGGTGTTGAGATTTACCACCCGGACTTCTTTTCCCTTTATATTCAAGGTCATTCCCCTTTACTAAAGTCTCTGAATATGGAATCCGCCGTCCACATCTATGGACTGTCCGGTGACGTATTTAAGCTGTCCCGAGCAGAGCACATACACCCCGTCGGCTACATCCTCCGGCTTTCCCCAGCGTTTTATGGGAAGCAGTCCGCCTTCTATAAGATTGTCGTATTTTTCCTTGACCGCGGCGGTCATGCCGGTCATAATTATGCCGGGGCGAATTTCGTTGACCAAAATTCCCTCATCCGCAAGACGGTCGGCAAAAAGCTTTGTAACCATGGAAACCCCTGCCTTTGAGATGCAGTATTCCCCGCGGCTTGTGGAGGAGGTGTAGGCCGACATGGAGGAAATGTTGACAATATATCCTCTTATTCCGTCGTTGGGGGTGTTTTTGAGCATTTCCCCTGCCACAAGCTGGGTCAAAAACAAGGTGCCTTTTGTATTTATTCCCATAACCCGGTCATAGCTTTCCTCGGTCATTTCAAGAATGTCTCTCCGCTGGGTGGGAGCCACTCCAGCCACATTTACGAGAATGTCGATTTTGCCCAAAAAGGCCAGCGCCTCCTTAAGGATTTTCTCCCGGTCGGTTTTGCAGGCCAGATTTCCCGAAAGGTATTTGAAACAGCCTCCGAAATCCATGAATTTTTCCGACACCGACTCTTTTGGCAGAATGTCTGTTCCAAGCACCTTAATTCCCGACCCTGTCAGCTTTTTCACCGTGGCAAAGCCGATACCCCCGGCACATCCGGTTATAATTGCAGTCTTCATCTTCTCACCTTATTTACAGTATTTTTTATAAATGGGCATATACACCCCGCCGTCCCGAACAATACAGCCGGGAGTTCCCCCCGCCCGCATAATTTCGGTGCATTTACTGCAGGCAATGCAGATTTTTCCTGAGTCAAATTTATCCGCCAGGGCGTCCTTGGCAAAATCGGGGTAGGCAAAAATCATACGGCCGAATCCCGCAAGAGAAAATCCCCCTTGCTTTATAAATGCCGCCGCAACCCCCATGGACGCCGCTCCCAGGAAGGTCAGCCCCGAGCAAATCAAATCCACCTGTGGATTTGATTTTCCGAGACTTGCCGTTGATTTTAACATTCTCGCCACACCGCAAAGGGGATGTTCGGGAGGCTCATATCCTCCCGACGAATATGGACGGTTGACATGAGGATTAAAATAGGGATTTCCCATTGTTATGTCAAGCATTTTGACCCCAAGAGAAACCAGCTCCTTTATGAGGGCGTCGGCCTCGGAAAGGTCGGGAGTTATGC
>CABMOR010000077.1 GCA_902388225.1 uncultured Oscillospiraceae bacterium
GTGTTTATGTCTCTGACAAGCTCAAAAAGAGCCGAAAGGCCGTCGGCCGTGTTAAGATCGTCGTCCATGGCCTTTATAAACTGTTCCCGGCGGCTTTCAAAGGTCTTTATGGCCTTGTCTTCTCCCTCTTTAAGGAGGTCACACTTGGCGTTTTTCTCGGCAAAATCCAAGCTGTCTCGGCAGGAATAAAGCCGTTCGAGCGAACGAACATTGGCTTCGATAATGTCAACACTGTAATTTATCGGGCTTCTGTAATGGGAGGAAATCATAAGGTAACGTATGGGCTCATAGCCGTATTTTGCAGCCACATCACGAACGGTAAAGAAATTTCCCAGGGACTTCGACATTTTGCGGTTGTCGACATTTATATAACCGTTGTGCATCCAATAGCGGGAAAATTCACAGCCGTTTGCACATTCCGACTGGGCAATTTCATTTTCGTGGTGGGGGAAGATAAGATCCTGACCGCCGCAGTGTATATCAATGGTCTTGCCGAGATATTTCCCCGACATGGCCGAACACTCTATGTGCCATCCGGGACGTCCTTTGCCCCAGGGCGACTCCCAGAAGGGCTCGCCTTCCTTGGCCGCTTTCCAGAGGGTAAAGTCCATGGGACTCTCCTTCTGTTCGGAGGATGCTCCCCGCTCGCTGGCCCCCTCCTTAAGCTCGTCAAGAGGCTGATGGGACAGTTTTCCGTATTGAGAGAACTTCTCGGCACGGAAATAAACATCTCCTCCCGAAGGATAGGCATAGCCCTTTTCCACAAGCGTGGAAATAATTTTAATTATTTCGTCAATATTTTCGGTTGCTCTGGGATGTACCGTAGCCTCCCTGACATTAAGACCCTTGGCGTCAGTCCAAAACTCCTTAATATACCGCTCGGCAACCTCCTTGACGGTTATGCCCTCCTGATTTGCCTTGTTAATAAGCTTGTCGTCAATATCGGTAAAATTCTGGACAAAATTTACCTTCATTCCCCTCCACTCAAGATATCTTCTGAGCACGTCGAAAACGCAGAGGGGACGGGCATTTCCTATATGAATATAGTTGTAAACCGTGGGTCCGCAGGCATATATCTTTGCCTCTCCCGGCGTTATGGGAACAAACTCCTGTTTTTCCCTGGTCAGGGTGTTGAAAATTTTCATAAAATTCCTTCCTCTCTATATTTTCATGAGCAGATTTTCAAGCTCTGCCGCATTATTTACGATATAGTCGGCTCCCTTTTCCAGCTCGCCCTCTTCGGCAAATCCGTAGGTAACACCCACCGTAACAACCCCGTTGGCCTTTCCCGCCTCAATGTCGAAAATGCGGTCTCCAACCATGGCCGAGGTTGCTTTATCCACACTAAAATCCCTCATAATCTTTGAGAGGGTTTCGGATTTTGATTTACTCAATTCGGAAAGTTCAATACCGCATATGTCCTCAAAGTATTTATCAAGGTGAAAGTGCCGGGCGATTTTTTGGGCAAATACGGTTGGCTTTCCGGTGGCGATAAACAGCCGTTTACCTTGATTTTTAAGGGATTCAAGCATTTGGGGAATTCCGGGATAGACTTCATTTTCAAATATCCCCTTGGGGGCGAAATACTCCCGATATTTTTCCACCGCCCATTGCGCCTCTTGCTCGGAAAATCCGTAATATTTCATAAAGGTTTCTCCAAGAGGCGGCCCTATAAAAAAGGACAGCTCACGGTTGTCCTCAACCTCAATGCCCATGCTTTTCAGGGCATACTGAACGGATTTTGTAATTCCGGTCATAGGGTCGGTCAGCGTACCGTCAAGGTCAAAAAACACATCGGTTATCACTTTTCTTCCTCCGAGCCCTTCAGCTTTTCAAGCTCCTTTTCCATATAATACAGCTTGGATTCCAACATACAAATCTTTTGGGAAACCGGGTCGGGAATGTGCACCTGATCGAGGCTTTCGCAGATTTTAAGCCCTCCCTGGCGAACCACCCTTGCGGGTACACCAACCGCCGTACTGTCGGGGGGGATTTCGTTTAAAACCACCGCACCGGCGGCAATTCGGGCGTTATCTCCCACCTTAAAGGGTCCGAGCACCTTGGCTCCCGCTCCTATAAGGACCCCGTTTCCTATGGTTGGATGGCGCTTTCCGGTCTGGTGACCGGTTCCTCCGAGAGTCACACCCTGGTAAATAGTCACATCGTCTCCCACCACGGCCGTTTCTCCTATAACCACACCGGTTCCGTGATCAATAAAAAGACGCTTGCCGATGGTGGCGGCAGGGTGTATTTCAATGCCGGTTTTTCTAACCGCCCGCTGGGAAATATGCCGGGCTATGAATTTATGGCCGTGGCGGTAAAACCAGTTGGCTCTGCGATGCATACGCACCGCCCGAAGTCCCGGATAGAGAAAATATATTTCCAAAGAGGAGCGCGCCGCCGGGTCTCTTGCCTTTACGGCATCTATGTCTTCTTTAAGTCTTTCAAACATAATTTCACCTTTTTTATTTATTTGGGTCGACAAAGGTCTTATTGTTTACGAGATAGTTTATTCCCGAAATCACCGTCATCAAAGCCGAAAGCCAGAGCGCGACGTTATAAAGCGCGCGAAGCAGGGTACAAAGAACGGTAAGCTGGGGAAAAAGAGCAATAAACCCCTCAAATGCAAGGGTCATTATTATTCCAACCATCTGCATAACCGTTTTAATCTTTCCCCATTTGTCGGCGGCAACGACCTTACCCGAAGCGGCGGCCACCATACGAATCGAGCTGACCGAAAATTCCCGCATGAGTATTATCATGGTTATCCAAACCGTTCCAAATCCGATGTTAAGACTCAAAAATCCCAAAAATGCGGCTGTGGTCAGCATCTTGTCGGCGATGGGGTCGAGAAACCTCCCGAAATCGGTTATAAGTCCTCTTGAACGGGCTATTTTGCCGTCAAAAAGGTCGGTCAAAGAGGCGGCAACAAAGACAATCAAGGCGGCAAAATAATGAAAGGGGAACTGCCACAAAAGCAAAACCAGAAAAACCGGCGCCGCCCCGATACGCATAAGGGTCAGGCGGTTTGGAAGATTCATTTTTGTTTTTTTCAAAGCTCTTCCTCCCCTAAAAGGTCCATATCAAGCACGTCGGTCACCCTAACCTTAACAAAATCGCCGGGATTTGGCTTGCTTTTTGATTTAAAGAATATTTTACAGTCAATATCCGGGGCGTCGGCAGGGGTTCTTCCGTAGAAATGCTTTATATATGTGTCATATCCTTCTACCAGCACATCCACCGTCTGCCCAACCTTTTGACCGCTTATTTGGTCGGATATAAAGCTTTGCTGTTCCATAATTATTTCGGCACGGCGGTTTTTTTCCTCTTCCGAAAGCTGTCCCTCAAATTCGGCGGCGGGGGTTCCTTCCTCGGCCGAATAGGCAAAGCATCCAAGACGCTCGAACTTCATTTCTTTTACAAACTCCGACAGCTCTTCAAACTGTTGCTCGGTTTCCCCCGGAAATCCTGCAATAAGGGTGGTTCTGACGGTTATTCCGGGAATTTTTTCTCTAAGCTTTTTGACGGTGTTTTCAAGGCTTTGCCGGTCTCCCGGGCGGTTCATTCTCTTAAGCACTTCGCCGCAGCAATGCTGAATGGGCAGATCGATGTACTTGACGATTTTTTCTTCCCGTGCCATAACATCGATTATTTCATCGGTCAGACGGTCGGGATACGCATAAAGCAGGCGTATCCAGCGGATCCCCTCCACCCCGCAAAGCTCTTCAAGCAGATCGGCAAGACGGCATCGGCCGTAAATATCTTCGCCGTAACGGGTGGTGTCCTGCGCCACGACAATGAGCTCCTTAACTCCGCCTTCTACAAGCTTCCTTGCCTCCTCTACCACCGATTCTATACTGCGGCTGCGCAGTTTTCCCCGAATGGAAGGAATGACGCAATAGGTGCACCGGTTGTTACACCCTTCGGCTATTTTAATATAGGCATAATACGGCTCGTTAATAATTACACGGCTTCCGCACAAGGGCAGGTTTTCCTTTTCCCCGAAGCTCTCCTCTTTCTTTCCCTCAAGAGCCTTTTCAATAATTTCGGCAATCTTCTCGTTTTGCCCGATGCCGACCACCGTATCTATTTCGGGTATTTCGGCCTTAAGCTGTTCACGATATCGCTCAGCAAGGCATCCCGTAACTATCAGGCATTTGAGTTTACCCGTTTTTTTAAGCCCCGAAAGCTCGAGAATGGTGTCAATACTTTCCTGCTTGGCCGATTCGATAAATCCGCAGGTATTTACTATTATGACCTCCGCCTCTTCCTCGAAGGGAGTTATTTCATACTCCTTATCCTTGAGCTTTGAAAGTATTATTTCGGCGTCAACCTGATTTTTCGGACATCCCAGCGATGCCATTCCGATCTTTATCATGAAAATTACCTCTTAATCTTAATCCCCGTTTTTAACCCGTTCCAGAGCCGATTTTATATCGCCGTAATCATATCCCATTCGGGCCAGTCCCGCAAAAATCCTTTGATATTTTTTTTCGTCCTGGGGGAGCGGACTGTATTTTTTGTTTATAACGCTGACAATGCTGTCCACCGGATCGTCGTCCTCGTATCGGCAGAGCACCTGCTCGATAATATCTCGATCCACGCCTTTCTTGTTAAGTTCAAAGGCCACACGGCGCTTGCCGAAGCCCTTGCGGCAAAAAAGCTCCTCTGCAAAGTCCCTTGCAAAGGTCTCATCATCGCAAAGGCCGAGCTGTTCTATGCGGGAAAGGGCGTGTTCGCAAATGTCGGCGGGAAATACCGCCCGAAGCTTGGTCAAAAGCTCCTTCTTTGTGTGGGCCCTGTATTCCAAAAGATAGAGCGCCTTTTCGTAGGCCCGGTTTTGAGCCGACTTTTCCTTGAGCTTTAGCCAGTCGTCCTCCGAAACCTCGCTTCCCTCGCAAAGACCCGAAGTCAGCAGGGTCTCGGTATCCACCGTATCCGCTTGCTGTCCGAAATACACCGCCGAAAGACGGTGGCGTCTCTGCTTTATAGCCGTTATCTTCATCAGTCGACCGTCACGTCAATGTCAACCTTGGGAGCCGGTTTTTCTTCCCCTTTTTCGGCCTCGGGCTTTTCGGGCCGGACGGCGGATTCTGCCTTCTTGCCCTTGGGCGCCTTTTTAAGCAGCACCTCGGACGATGTGGCACGAATTTTGGCCTCCAGCTCGTCGGCTAATTCGGGATTGTCCTGAATGTATTTTTTGGTGTTTTCCCGACCCTGACCGATGCGGTCGCCGTTGTAGGAGAACCATGCACCGCTCTTTTGAATAAGTCCGGCCTTGACTCCCAAATCGAGTATTTCTCCCTCTCGGGAAATACCCTCTCCGTACATAATGTCGAATTCTCCCTCCTTAAATGGAGGAGCGACCTTATTTTTGACCACCTTCGCGCGGGTGTGGGAGCCAATCATTTCGGTTCCGTTTTTAAGGGTTTCGACACGGCGTATATCAATACGAACCGAAGCATAATATTTAAGCGCCTTACCGCCGGTGGTGGTTTCGGGATTTCCGAACATTACGCCGATTTTATCACGAAGCTGATTTATGAAAATGACAATACAGTTTGTGCGGGAGATGGCGCCGTTAAGCTTTCTGAGAGCCTGGGACATAAGACGGGCCTGAAGTCCCATGTGGCTGTCTCCCATGCTTCCTTCGATTTCGGCCTTGGGAACAAGCGCCGCCACCGAGTCGACCACAACAACATCAATGGCACCCGAGCGAACCAGCGCCTCGGCAATTTCAAGAGCGTCCTCTCCGGCGTCGGGCTGGGACACAAGGAGGGAATCTATGTCAATTCCCAGGGCTGCGGCATAGACCGGGTCGAGGGCATGCTCCACGTCGATAAAAGCGGCCGTTCCTCCCTTTTTCTGAGCCTCGGCAACAACATGAAGGGCGATGGTGGTCTTTCCGGAGGATTCGGGTCCGTATATTTCAACTATTCTTCCCTTGGGAAGTCCGCCTATACCCAGCGCCATATCAAGGGAAAGAGACCCGGTGGAAATGGCTTCAACATTCATGTTGGTGTTCTGTCCAAGGCGCATTACGGCGCCTTTTCCGAAATCCTTTTCAATTTGGGTAAGGGCCGTTTCCAGAGCCTTTTGACGGTCCTCAGCCTTTTTATCAAGCTTTTTTTCTGCCATTTTTTTAACCTCTCTTCAATATTTATTTATTCCGGTGACCACCCGGTCGTTTCCCGAAAGGTCGGTCACGCAATTTACACTTTGAAAATACTTTTTGAACATCTCCGAAACCTCCGCTCCCTGGTCAAAGCCTATTTCCACAAGCAAAGCCCCTTTGTCGTTAAGCAGGGGGGGGAAATTTTGGCATATGGCGCGGTAGAAGGAAAGTCCGTCATCTCCACCGTCAAGAGCCTCCAAAGGCTCGTGCAGAACCTCCGCCGAAAGCTCTCCTATAACCGAGGATTTTATATAGGGAGGATTTGCAACTATTAAATCGAATTTACCGAGCTGCTGAT
>CABMOR010000078.1 GCA_902388225.1 uncultured Oscillospiraceae bacterium
CGATACCGATCTTATAGGGAATTTCCAGATGATTAAGAATCTTTTCCATGGTGCCCTGGGCTTCATCCCACTGTTCCGGAGTGCCGATATATTTTTCCCGGTCATTGGGATCCCACTTGGAGAAGCGATAGGAAACATCTTCGTAAAGTCCGACGCTCTTAAGCATATAAATAGCAAGCTCAAGACAACTCTTGAATTCCTGCTCAAGCTGCTCTGGAGTACACATAAGGTGACCCTCGCTTATGGTGAACTGACGGACACGAATAAGTCCGTGCATTTCGCCGCTGTCCTCGTTGCGGAAAAGAGTCGAGGTCTCGTCATAACGCAGGGGAAGGTCGCGGTAGGAACGGGCACGGTTCAAATATGCCTGATACTGGAAGGGGCAGGTCATGGGACGAAGGGCAAAAACCTCGTCGTCCTTTTGCTCGTCTCCCAGCACAAACATTCCGTCCTGATAATGATCCCAATGACCCGAAAGCTTGTAAAGATCACTCTTTGCCATGTAGGGGGTCTTGGTCAACAGCCAGCCTCTTCTCTCCTCCTCGTCCTCAACAAAACGCTGTAAAGTCTGAATAACCTTAGCACCCTTTGGAAGAAGAATGGGAAGCCCCTGTCCGATAATATCAACCGTGGTGAAATATTCAAGCTGGCGTCCTATAAGATTATGGTCGCGCTTTTTAGCTTCTTCAAGCATTTCAAGGTGCTCTGTAAGGAGAGACGCCTTTGGGAAGGCGGTACCGTATACACGGCAAAGCACCTTGTTTTTGGAGTCTCCTCTCCAATATGCTCCGGTACACTGGGTCAGCTTAAAGGCCTTGACCGAACCGGTGGACATAAGATGAGGTCCGGCGCAAAGGTCGGTAAAATCCCCCTGCCTATAGAAGGAAATCTTCTCACCCTTGCCGCTGTGTTCTCTGATGAGTTCAATCTTATAGGGCTCGCTTTCCATAAGCTTTTCGGCTTGGCCGTCATCAAGCTCAAACCGCTCAATAGCAAGGTCTTCCTTGACGATTTTCTTCATCTCAGCCTCTATTTTTTCGAGAATATCAGGGGTAAAATGCTCCTCCACATCAAAATCATAATAAAAGCCGTCCTCAATTGCAGGACCGATGGAAAGCTTTGTCCGGGGGAAAAGGCGTTTGACAGCCTGAGCCATAATATGGGAGGCGGTATGATTAAAAGCTCTTCTTCCCTCCTCATCGTCAAAGGTCAGAAATTCCAAGGTGCAGTCCCTTTCCACGGCAGTGCGAAGGTCGGCCGTTTTGCCGTCTATTTTGCAAGCACAAGCCGCTTTATAAAGACCCATACCGATAGACTTTGCAATTTCAGCCGCCGAAATTCCCTTTTCAAAGGGTTTGACATCTCCGCGCAGATTTACATTGATTTGAGACATATTTATCACTCCAAAAAAGATTTTTAACAAAAAAACACTTCACCCAAAAACAGGGTGAAGTGATACTCCACGGTTCCACCTGAATTACGGCAAGGCCGTCACTCTTGCGTTTTATAACGGAAACGAACCGTCCGCCTTGATTTCGGCGGCTCTCGAGGGCGGTCTTCACAAATTTTCTCGGTTTGCCGCTCTCAGCCCGTGACGGCAATTCTCTTTACCGAGGCAAAAAATGCTACTCTTCCTCGTCAACGATTTTGCTTTTTCTTTATTCTAACACCGAAAAAAATCCTTGTCAAGTATATTTTTTTCGTCAGGTTTTTATCCTTTAATATGCTTATAAAATACACCGCCGAGCAGAAAAACACAAGGGTCGAAGGGGACGAATCTTTATTTCTGTTCTTCGGGTTAATTCACTTGGTTCTAACCCCGGTCGATATTTATCTTGTGCTTTTTATAAAGCTCGAAAATGTCGTCTTCAAGACCCGGGTCGGTAATAACGGTCATTTCCGGGGTTATTTCGCTTATTTTGAGCATGGCATTTTTTTCAAATTTATTACTGTCGGCCAGAATATATACCTTGTCAGCCGATTTGATAATGGCCTTTTGAACCAGCGTCATCTCCTGATTATAGTCTGAGATACCGTTTTCAACAGAAACGGCCGAAGGAAATACAAAGGCCTTTCCGGCATGAAGATTTTTTAAAGCGTCAAGGGTTAAATCACCGTAAAATGCATTTTCGTCACGGTTGAAAAATCCGCCCAGCATTATCATATTCATACCCGGTATACCGGATAAATTGGCAAAAACATCGTTGCTGGCGGTAATCACCGTCAGGTTTTCAAATCGCCCGGCCATCGCCTTTGAAAATTCATAGGCCGTGCTGCCGGTATCCACAACTATAATGTCACCTTCGTTTATGTAATTGCAGGCAATGCGGGAAAGAGACTGTTTTTGGCTTCGGCTGTCGTCCATTCTCGACTCAAGCTTTTTCATTGGAACGGATTTCTTAATGGAAAAAGCTCCGCCGTGAGTTCTGCGAAGCAGCCCGTCGTTTTCCAGCTTTATAAGGTCCTTTCTTAGGGTCTCCCCTGTCACACCGAAAAGCCTTGTAAGCTCCGAACACTCCACCGATCCGTCCTGTTCCACCATCTGATGTATTTTTGCTCTTCTTTCGACTGCAAACATTCTGATTTCTCCTTGTAGAATTTTCGGTTATCCAACGGATTTATTCTATCCCAACGATTCGCAAATGTCAACAACCTCAACCACACTTTTTTCCACCTTAAAGGAGATTTCCCACCTGCCGTAGGACATACCGTATACCCGCCGGGCGTCGTCCTGATAAGACGGTCGGGGATCCTCGGCCAAAATTTTTTTTATAATTTCGCAGGTTTTGTTGTCAAGCTTTTTCTCAAGCTCTTGCGGTATAATCACATCAAGCGAATGTCCTGCCGCCGCAAAGGCAAAGCCACTTTCTATGTGGGGCAGATAGGGCTTTATGTCGAAAACAGGGGTTCTGTCACAAAGGTCAGCTCCCGAAATTTCAAGCACGGTTCCGTATTTTTTATCCGATGTTATATGTTCCAGCTTTACAAGCGAAAGCCCTATGGGGTTGGGTCTGAAGGGGGAGCGTGTGGCAAACACTCCCATCCTCGTATTTCCTCCGAGTCTCGGCGGGCGGACGGTCAAAGAAACATTTTCCCCCTCTTTTTTTACCCGGTCAAATTCCCACAAAATCCAGATATGAGAATAACCTTCAAGACCTCTGAATGCATCGGCCGAACGGAACTTGGGCTCAAAAACAATTTTGGCCGGGGTTTCCACCAGTCCGCTTTGTCGGGGAATGCCGAACTTTTCACTAAATCCGCACCTTATGTGCCCAATCGGTTCAATATTCATTTCTTCTTCCTTGGAATTTCCTTTCCGCTAAGCTCGCCGTAGGATTCGGCCTCGGCGTCGGTCCGTGGAGGTGTGGGCACCGAGCCGGTACACTCCCCTGACGAAACAACATTGGAGATGTCGGGATAATATTTTTTTCTGAGTTTTCTTTTCATTTTATCACTTCCCCCTTTATATTATCTCCAAAAAGCCTTTTATTATAAAATATAAACCTGTTAGGTTTTTTCTGGTCTTTGGCAGATAACTTCCGTTTTTTCAAATAAAGGGTATTTTAGGGGGCTTTAAATTATTCCAATTATATTACCAAAGGGCTTTCAAGTCAAACACAAAATATACCGTATAATCAAACAGGCTCTTGCTTTTTTTATCTGTGGGCATTAAAATGTATATGTATTTTATCTGTGAGGATGAGTTTTTTGGTAAACCAAGATAAGGCTTTTAACAGTGCTACCGACCTGCTTTCGGCCGCTTTTTTTGTGTCAATTGCGGGATTCTTTCCCCTTTACTACGGAGGAAGCTATAATGTTATTTTACCGGCAAAATACACCGCATTCCAAATAATTGCCCTCTTATTCGGCGGGGCTTTTCTAATTCTTTCTGCCGTCAAATATTTTTTTAAGGGGAAAAATCCTTTGAATTTTAAAAAGACCGATATTACCCTTATTTTTCTTGTGGCTTTTTCCCTTTTCTTGGTGATTTCGGCGGTCTTTTCCCCGTACTTCACCGCAAAAAACTCCGACGGTGTTTCGGCCGTAATTTTCGGTTCGGGGAGATATGACGGTCTGTATGTTTTTGCGCTTTACGGAGTTGTTTTTGTTATATCCTGCCTTTTTGTAAGATTTAAACATTCTCACATCCTCTTTCTTTCGGTGATTTTGCTTGTCATGTCCCTTTTCGGAATCGTCCAGCTTTTTGGCGTAAATCTTTTAGAGGCCTACCCTTCGGGCTCATACAGCGGATATTACGACCAGTTTATTTCCACTTTCGGAAACATCGACTTTTTTTCCTCTGCCATGTGCATGCTTGTGCCCCTGACATTTACTGCATATTTATGTATTGACTTTAACCGCGCGATTTCGGCATTCTTGCTTTTTTGCTCCTTTGCGGGAGGCTTTTGCCTTGTAAAAACCGACATACAATCGGGAATTATCACTCTTGGAGTCATGGCGCTGGCCGTTATTCCCCTGTCTCTCAGAAAAAGGGATACTGTTATAAAGGCCGTTATTTTTATTATGGCTATAGCCCTGCTTTGGTGGCTGTGCGATTTTATAAAGCTTTCAAAGCTTGAAAAATCCACCGGAATTGATTTTTCCTTTAATCCCCTGACTACGGCGATGGCCGGGGCGGTATGCTTTATTTGCGGGGCGGTGCTTCTTATAATAAAGAAGTTTTACCTTCATCCCATCAGGCTTTCTGTTTTAAGAAAAGGAATATTCATTTTATATGCTTTTTCGGCAGTCCTGATTTTGGTTTATGTGAGATTTTTCTTCAAGCCAACGGTATATGAAGGCGCGCTTTTCGAGTTATACAGCCTTTTAAGGGGAGAAATCTACGACTATTCCGGCTCGGGTCGGGGAGGCATTTGGAAATACAGCTTTTTGCTTGGTTTAAAGCGCCCTCTGCTCGGTCAGGGAACCGGCTGCTATCGCATGGCCATGGATGAATTTTCAAGAGAGGTAGGGTATACCTATTATACCTCGAGAAACGCCCTGCTCGACGCCGCCCACAACGAATTTTTACAAATATTTGTGACCAACGGAATTTTCGGACTTTTAAGCTATCTTGGTTTTTGCCTTTCCCTTATCTTCAAAAGCATAAAAAGCATTTCAAAAAATAAAATGATTCTCCCCCTTCTTTCGGCTGTTGCCGGATATCTTATACAAAGCTTTTTCACCTTTTCGATTGTAGAAGTGACCCCGATTTTCTGGATGTTCTCCGGTATGCTTTTTTACCAAATTAAACACACAGAAATTGACGGATTATGAAAATAATAATAGTTGCTTTTGAATAAGCTTCATGGTATAATCCTTTAAAGTATGCAAAGAGATTGAAAGGATTTTTCCCGCATTAGGAGGACTGTTATGTGTAACTGTCAAAATAGCGATTTATCGCTGCTTGATCCGGTGCTTGAGAAGTATTCAAACAGCTCCGGAAACCTTATTACAATATTGCAGAAGGCGCAGGAGATATACGGTTATCTTCCCGCCGACGTAATCTATAAAATTGCCGAGGCAACCGGTTCCACCCCCGCCAAGGTTATGGGTGTCGCTACCTTTTACACCCAGTTCAGATTAAAGCCCATCGGAAAATATCTCATTATGCTCTGCAAGGGCACGGCCTGCCATGTCAACGGTGCCGAACGTATTGAGGCCGCTCTTTGCGAGGAGCTTGGCATATGCGACGGCGAAACCACCGACGACGGACTTTTCACCTTGAAAAATGTGGCCTGTCTAGGATGCTGTTCCCTCTCTCCGGTCATGATGATTAACGAAGAAACCTACGGCAGCCTCACCCCCGAAAAGGCGGTAAGCATTATAAGAAAGCTGAGAGAAAGGGGCGAGGACAAATGAGAATAGCGGTCGGACAGGGAAGCTGCGGAATTGCGGCCGGAGCCGGCGGGGTATTTTCCAGGCTCAGGGAACTTTGCGGACAGGATGTTCACACCACCGGCTGTATCGGAATGTGCTTTATCGAGCCCATTGTTGATATTTATGACGGAAAAGAACTTAAAAAACGCCTTGTTAAGGTTAAAAAAGAGGATGCAGAGCGTATTGCAGAGGCTGTAAAATCCGGAAATCTGGACAGTATTTCCGACCTTGAAATCTCGGCCGAGGACGCCGCCTTCCTTGAGGGGCAGACTCGCATTGCCCTTCGCAACTGCGGAGTTATCGACCCTACCGATATTGACGAATACATATCGGTGGGAGGATATGAGGCCGTCAAAAAAGCCGTTAACGAGCTTTCCCCCGAACAGGTTATCGAAACGATCAAGGTTTCGGGTCTTGCCGGAAGAGGCGGAGCGGGATTTCCCACCTGGTTTAAATGGAATGCCGCCCGTCAGTCTCGGTCGGATAAAAAATATCTCATATGCAACGCCGACGAAGGCGACCCCGGTGCATTTATGGACCGGGCGGTCATCGAGAGCGATCCCCACAATCTCATAGAAGGCATGCTCA
>CABMOR010000079.1 GCA_902388225.1 uncultured Oscillospiraceae bacterium
ATTATACCACAGCCCGCTGCCGAATTCAACACCCCGAGTGCCGTCGGCATTTTTAATTTATTGTTGATTTTTTTGCCAAACCTCTCCTTTTTTGCATTTAAGGGTAGGGTCGGCACCGTTTTTGGTAATAATCAAAAAGGCAACAAGACATATAACCGCCGAAACAAGCGATCCGGCCGAGGAGGCCAGTCCCATGGGGAGCAATGTGTCGGCAAAAAACTTTGAGGCCAAAAACGCCCCCGGAATCCTGACCAGCAGAATTGACACAATATTGTGCATAAAGGAAAGCTCGGAGCGGCCGCAGGCGCAGAAATATCCGCTAAAGCAAAACTGTATTCCGCCAAAACAGCCGTCCCAGATATAGCCGCGCAGATACTGTGCTCCCGCCGTTACCGCCGCAAGGTCGGAGGTAAAAAGACCCACAATACCACGGGCAAAAAGGAAAACTGCCACCGCCGCCGCAAGACCTATGCCGGTGGCAGTAAAAATTGCATATTTTAAGACCAAAGACGCCCTTTCCGGCTTTTTTGCTCCGAAATTCTGGGCACAGAGAGCCGAAACGGCAGACAGCATTGAGGAGGGAACAAGAAACATGAAACACATTATCTTTTCGACAATTCCAACCGCCGCCGCGTCGGTCAAACCTCTGAGATTTGCAATGACCGTGATGACCAAAAAGGATATCTGAATAAATCCGTCCTGAAAGGCCACCGGCATCCCTATTCTTATAAGCTGTCCCATAATTTGGCGGTCGGGCTTCAAATACCTTTTTTGAAGGCTTATACCCGACCTTTTTTTAAAGATAAAAACCAAGGCTATTATTACGCTTATGCCTTGGGCAAGGGTGGTTCCCAATGCCGCACCCACCGGGCCCATGCGAAAATATCCGATAAATATATAATCGAGAACTATGTTTGCGGCACAGGCCACAGCAATAAAATACATGGGGCTTTTGGAATCCCCGAGTCCTCGGTATATCGAAGCAATTATGTTATAGGCTATTATAAACGGCAGACCCAAAAAGCATACCCTAAGATATCCCACCGTCCCCTCCACAGCCCTCTGGGGTGTGGAAACAAGGGAGACAATCCCCCGATTGTACAAAAGAAGCAGAGCGGTCAGAACCAAGGACAAAATCCCGAAAAGAATAACGGTGTTTCCTATGTTTTTTGAAATTCCTTCCCGGTTTTTGGCTCCCACGGCCCGCCCCACCGCGACGGTTGTACCCATGGAAAGGCCGACAATCATGACCGTGAGCATGTGCATTATCTGGGAACCGACCGACACGGCCGTAATGGAGGCCGCACCCTCATAACGTCCGATTATAAACAGGTCGGCCATTCCGTAGAGAGTCTGTAAAAAATATGACAAAAGATAGGGAAGCGAAAAATATACTATATTTTTGAAAACACTCCCGGTGGTAAGATTTTTTTCCATGCTTTCTCTCTTTTCTGTATTATAACTGACTCTTATTATAAACTACCCACCTATTAGGGTGTCAAGCTGTATATAAAAAAATTTTTTTTATTTTTAAAAAGGCAAATAGACCCACCCAAACAGGCTATAATAATAAATAAGAATTTTGAAAGGCGGATGCTTATGTGTACGGCGGCAACCTATAAAACCGGAGATTTTTATATGGGAAGAACACTCGACTATGAATTTTCATACGGCGAGGAAGTTACGGTCGTTCCGAGAAATTTTCCCTTCGATTTTAAAAGCGGAAGAAACGAACATCATTTTGCCATGATAGGCATGGCTCATGTTGCCGAAGGGTTCCCTCTCTTTTACGATGGGGTGAACGAAAAGGGACTGTGCATGGCGGGGCTTAATTTTGTGGGTAATGCGGTATACTCAAAGCCTAAGGAAAATGCCCTTAATGTGGCTCAGTTTGAGTTTATACCCTTTGTGCTTTGCTGCTGTCAAAACGTTGAAGAGGCCAAGGCTCTTATAAGCAAAATCAATCTTACCGATACTCCTTTTTCCAACCGGCTTCCGGCCGCTCAGCTTCACTGGATGATAGCCGATAAAGACCAAACGGCGGTTGTGGAATCAAGGGAAGACGGCCTTAAAATCTTTGACAATCCGACAGGTGTGCTCACCAACAATCCACCCTTTGAACAGCAGCTTTTCGGCCTTAACAATTATATGAGTCTCTCCCCCTCCCGGCCTCAAAACAGTTTTTCAAACAGGCTTGACCTTCAGGAATACAGCCGTGGAATGGGGGCACTGGGACTTCCGGGAGATCTTTCATCTTCTTCCCGTTTTGTTCGGGCGGCATTTACGAGGCTTAATTCGGTTTCAAAAGATGACGAAGCCGACAGCGTTGGCCAGTTTTTCCACATTCTCGGCTCGGTAGAGCAGGTGAGAGGATGCTGCGAAGTGGAAAAAGGCAAATACGAAATAACAATATATACCGGCTGTATGAACGCCTCAAAGGGAATTTATTATTATACCACCTACCTCAACCGCCGCATTACCGCCGTGGATATGCACAAGGAAAATCTTGACGGTCAAACCCTCTCCCGCTTTGCAATGGACGATAAGGAAGACATTTTTTATGCCAACTGAAAAAACCCGGGGACAAAGGTTTTATCCCCGGGTTTTTCTCTTTGGAAATAGTACAGAGCCTGTCCCGCCGAAATTCGCCCCAAACCCACCGTTAGGCAAAACTGTCTTCGGTATTGAGAAATCTATACCTTGGTTTTAAACAAACCGTGTTTATTGCAATAGTAATAAAGAAAACGGGTTTTGCCGATTTTGAATCTCGCCTGAGCGTCTGATTCGGGATAGAGCTTGACTATTTGAAAGGCATCATGGGCTGCCGAGGCAATAAAGGAGATACAGTGCTGCTTTGTCATGTCGTGGGGAAGGCTTACAAAGTATTCATCCTCCACCCTCTCGACCGATATTGCATGGTCGGCGTCGGGGGCTTCGGCCTCAAGGGGAGGCAGCGTTATTCCGCAGCAGCTAATAACCGCCTCGCCTATGCTGCTGATAACATTTCCGCAAACCGGGCAAACATACAGCCCTATTCTCATCATGTTGGAGGAACGGTTTTGATTTATAGTCGGCTTACCGGACATGAGCTCCATAACAGATATGTTAAGCGCCTTTGAAAGAGGCTCAATGAGGGTAATATCGGGATAGCCCTTTCCCGTTTCCCATTTTGACACCGCCTTGTCGCTGACCGAAAGCAGCTCTGCCAGGCCGCTCTGTGTCAGTCCTTTGGCTTCCCGAAGCTTTTTCACGGTGGCTCCGGTTACATATTGATTCATGGTTTCACCTTCTCTTTTTCCAGAGTATAACACAACAGGAAGAGCTTCACAACCTACGCTTTGTAGAGTTAAATCAAAAAATTATCCCTTCTTAATGAAAATTTTGTTTTCCTTAACCCTTGCATTTTCTAAGGCCGAGATATATACTGGTTAAGGAACCTTAATAGACGGGAGCTTGTGTTACAGGCTGAGAGGAAGGTATGACCTTCGACCGATAACCTGATTTGGATAATGCCAACGAAGGGACGCCTAAAGTGTCGTTTAAACGGGATTGCCAAATCGGTAATTCCGTTTTTCTTTTGGGAGGTAAAACTATGGTTAAAGTCAACGGACAGGATACCGAGGCACAGGAAAAGACAATAGCCGAATATCTTAAGACAGCAAATTATGACCAAAAAAGAATTGCCGTCGAGCTAAACGGAGAGATTGTGCCCAAAGCGCAATATGCCAATACCCTTCTTAAAAACGGCGACTGCCTTGAGGTGGTCAGCTTTGTGGGAGGCGGCTGATATGATACCTTCAAAAGAAGAAATGCTTTTGGCCTTAACCGAACGTAACGGTCAAAAGCTTCAGGACAGATTTTCCCGGGGGACGGTTGCCGTGTGCGGGCTGGGAGGACTGGGTTCAAACATTGCAATATCCCTTGCCCGAACCGGAATCGGAAAACTTATCATTATTGATTTTGACCGGGTGGATATAACAAATCTTAACCGTCAGCAATATAAGGCCGGTCAAATCGGTCGGTACAAGACCGACGCCTTGGCGGAAAATCTCAAGGAAATTGCGCCCTATGTCGAAATCCAAAGCCATACCGTCCGCATAGACCAATCGAATGCCCTGGATTTGCTCAGGGACGCAAGCATAATTTGCGAGGCTTTTGACAATCCGGAATGCAAATCAATGCTTACCGATATTGTGCTTGAAAAGATGCCTGATAAGTTTTTAGTGGCGGCGTCGGGCATGGCCGGCATGGGGAATCCAAACAGCATAAAGACAAGAAAAATAACCGACAAATTCTACCTTTGCGGCGATGGAGTAAGCGATATAAGCGACGGCATTGGGCTTGTGGCTCCGAGAGTTGCGATTTGTGCCGCCCATCAGGCGCATACGGTATTGCGGATTCTCGCGAAGGAATTTGACGTTTAACAAAAAGGAAGGAAATAAAGATGAATAACGACAAACTTGTTATCGGAGGACATGAGTTTGACTCCCGTTTTATTCTCGGCTCGGGAAAATATTCCATGAACCTTATTGAAGCGGCGGTAAAGGATGCGGGAGCACAGATAATAACCCTTGCCGTACGCCGGGCAAACACAAAAAAGCAGGAAAATATCATGGACTATATCCCAAAGGGAATTACCCTTTTGCCCAACACAAGCGGTGCAAGAAATGCCGAGGAGGCAGTTCGCATTGCAAGGCTTGGCAAGGAGCTTGGCTGCGGAGATTTTGTCAAGATTGAAATTATGAGGGATTCAAAGTACCTTTTACCCGATAATGAGCAAACCGTCAGGGCCACCGAAATTCTTGCCAAAGAGGGTTTTGTAGTCATGCCTTATATGTATCCCGATTTGAATACCGCAAGAGATTTGGTAAATGCCGGCGCCGCTTCTATAATGCCTCTTGCCTCCCCTATCGGCTCAAACAAGGGGCTTGCGACCAAGGAATTTATACAAATTTTAATTGATGAAATCGATCTGCCCGTTATTGTCGACGCCGGTATAGGAAAACCGTCCCAGGCCTGCGAAGCCATGGAAATGGGGGCGGCGGCAATTATGGCCAACACAGCCCTTGCCACTGCGGGAAACCTCCCCCTGATGGCATCGGCCTTTGGCCGGGCCATTGAGGCAGGGCGAAAGGCATATCTTTCGGGACTTGGCCGAGTGCTTACGAGAGGTGCTTCGGCCTCCGATCCCCTTACGGGATTTCTCAGAAATTAGGGGGCGGTTTTATGGAAAATCAGTTTTTTGTGGATTCGGCTTTTCTCTCTGAAAAATCCCTTGAAAAAAAACACCGTCTTGAAACCGACCCTTCTTTCCGCACAAACCATATGGAATATATGCCGGGCATGGAACAAATCCAATCGGACATTTGCCAGAATGTTTTGGAGCAAATGAACTCCTATGATTACTCAAAATACACCCAAAAGGATGTTCAGGCGGCATTAGAGCACAGAATCTGCTCTATTGAGGATTTCAAGGCTCTGCTTTCCCCCGCCGCCGAGCCCTTTCTCGAGCAGATGGCACAAAAGGCAAGTCTTGAAACCGGCAAGCATTTCGGAAATACCGTCTACCTTTTCACACCTTTATATATAGCAAATTATTGCGAAAATTACTGTGTGTACTGCGGATTTAACTGCTATAATCATATCAACCGCATGAAGCTGACCGCCGAGCAGATTGAACATGAAATGAAAATAATCTCCGACAGCGGCATGGAGGAAATTCTCCTTTTGACGGGGGAGAGCCGTACAAAGAGCGATGTTAAATATATCGGCGAGGCCTGCAAGCTGGCGAGAAAATATTTCCGCATGGTGGGGCTTGAAATTTATCCCGTCAACACAGAGGAATACCGCTATCTTCATGAGTGCGGAGCGGATTATGTTACGGTTTTCCAGGAAACATACGATACCGAAAAATATGAACAGCTTCATCTTCTCGGTCATAAGCGTATATGGCCTTACCGCTTTGACGCACAGGAGCGTGCCCTTATGGGCGGAATGAGAGGGGTTGCCTTTTCGGCTCTGCTGGGACTGTCGGATTTCAGAAAGGACGCCCTTGCAAGCGCCTTGCACGTTTACTATCTCCAGCGCAAATATCCCCACGCCGAGATGTCCCTTTCCTGCCCTCGGCTTCGCCCCATAATAAACAACGATAAAATCAATCCTCTTGATGTTCACGAAAAACAGCTTTGCCAAATTCTTTGTGCCTACCGAATATTTTTACCCTTTGTGGGCATTACCGTTTCCTCCCGGGAAAGCGCCCGGTTCAGAAACGGCATTGTAAAAATTGCCGCAACCAAAATCTCTGCCGGCGTATCCACCGGAATCGGCGACCACGAAAGCAAATACAGCGGAAAGGAGTCGCAGGGTCAAAAGGGTGACGAACAGTTTGAAATTGCCGATAACCGCAGTCTCACCAAAATGTATCGGGACATTTCCGACGAAGGACTCCAGCCCGTA
>CABMOR010000080.1 GCA_902388225.1 uncultured Oscillospiraceae bacterium
CACATGAGAATGATGCAGTCGGAAATCCGTATAATCGGTTCCATGGCCGAGGATGAGCTGTTTGACAAAGCCAAGGAGCTTCAGGTTCCCTATGAGCTTGTATTATATGTTCATAAGGAAAAAAGACTTCCGGTGGTCAATTTTGCCGCCGGCGGTGTGGCCACCCCTGCCGACGCAGCCTTAATGATGCAGCTGGGTGCCGAGGGAGTTTTTGTCGGCTCGGGAATTTTCAAATCGGGCAACCCCGAAAAGCGAGCCGCCGCCATTGTCAAGGCGGTTACCAACTTTAATGACCCGAAACTTCTTGCAGAGCTGTCTACCGATTTGGGAGAAGCTATGGTGGGAATCAACGAGCAGGAAATTGAGCTCCTTATGGCCGAAAGAGGAAAATAAACCATGAAAATCGCTGTACTTGCTCTTCAGGGGGCTTTTGCCGAACATCGAAAAATGCTTTCAAAGCTCGGGGTTTCTTCCTTTGAAATCCGCCAAAAGCGGGATTTAAATCAATCCTTTGACGGGTTGATTATTCCGGGCGGGGAAAGCACGGTTCAGGGCAAGCTTTTGAGGGAACTGGGACTTTTTGAGCCGCTCAGGGAACGCATTGAAGACGGGCTTCCCGTGTTCGGAACCTGCGCCGGACTGCTTCTTTTGGCAAAGGAAATAGAAAACGACGACCGTCTTCATCTTGCCACAATGGATATAAAAGCCGTCCGCAACGCTTACGGTCGACAGCTTGGCAGTTTTTTTACCACCGCGGAATTTAAAGGTGTCGGGCAAATTCCCATGACCTTTATACGGGCACCATTTATTGATGAGGTTTTCAAAGAGGCAGAGCCTCTGGCCTTTGTAAACCGGAAAATCGTTGCAGCCCGCCAGAAAAATCAGCTCGTAACCTCCTTTCATCCCGAGCTTAATGATGATTTGTCGGTGCACGGTTTCTTTATGGACATGATTCTTGGAAAGATATAAAATTCCTGCAGATTAAGTTGTTGTGAATTTTAGGCCGACCTGTTGATTTAGGTGGATTTTAATGCTATAATTTCATTATAAATCATATTTGCGGAGAAAAGTATGTCGAGCAGAAATTTTAGCGGACTTTCAGCCGAGCAGGTTAAAAGCCGCATAAGGGACGGGCAGGTAAACCGATGTGAAAACTCGGCGGGTAAAACAGTCAGGCAAATTGTAATTTCCAATACCTGCACATATTTTAACTTTATTTTTTTGGTCATGACCGTGCTTATTTGTATTGCAGGGTCATTTCGCAACCTGACCTTCCTGCCCATTGTTATTGTCAACACCCTTGTGGGAATTTTTCAGGAGCTGCGTGCCAAAAATACTCTGGACAAAATGAGCCTTCTGAATGCCCCCCGCACAACGGTCATCCGAGACGGACAAAAATACAAGATAAAATCCGAAAACCTCGTGCTTGGGGACACGGTTATTTTCCGGGCAGGCGACCAGATATGTGCCGATGCCACCCTGCTTGACGGCTCGGTGACCGCAAACGAAGCCCTGCTCACCGGAGAACAGGACGAAATTTCAAAGAATCCCGGTGACAAGCTGCTTTCGGGAAGCTTTGTTACGGCGGGAGAATGCGTTGCCCGTCTCGAAAGGGTGGGAAGCAACTCATACATTTCCCGTCTTACCCTCGAAGCCAAGGCCGCAGACGACCGGGAACAGTCGGAAATGATACGCTCGATAAACAAAATCGTCAAATGGATGGGCATAATAATTATTCCAATCGGGGGACTTCTTTTTTATCAGTCATTTTTCGTCTCAAAGCTCGGTTTTTCGGCCAGCGTGGTTTCGGCTGTCGCCGCCGTTATAGGCATGATACCCGAAGGACTTTATCTTCTGACCACCGCCGCCCTTGCTCTCGGCACCATCCGCCTGGCCAAAAAAAGGGTTCTCTTAAACGACATGAAGAGCATCGAAAGTCTCGCCCGGGTCGACATTCTCTGCGTGGACAAGACCGGTACCATAACCGAGCCCACCATGCAGGTTCGGGAATTCATCGATCTTGAGGAAGGGTCTCTTCCGGACAGCGCCGAAAATATGCTGGTAAGATATTCTGCCGCCTCAAAGGACACCAACGCCACCATGGATGCCATCCGTCAATTTGTCGGGCAAAAAAAGGTCGCTTCCTTCTCCTCCCCGTTGGCCGTTATTCCCTTTTCTTCATCGGTCAAGTACGGCGCCGTCTGTTATAAAGAGGGCAGTTTTGTGCTTGGGGCTCCGGATTTTGTGCTTTCCAAAATGGAAAGAGAGCTTAAAAACCGCATTGACGGCTATTCGGCAAAGGGATACAGGGTGCTTGTCTTTGCCTTTCAGCCCCAGCCTCTCTCTAAGCAGGGACCTTCCGAAAACATCCGTCCGGCGGGGCTTATTATACTTTCAAACGCCGTGCGAAAAAACGCCGCCTCCACCTTCAAATATTTTTCCGAGCAAGGGGTGACCGTCAAGGTCATTTCGGGAGACAAGGCCGAAACGGTCTCGGAGGTGGCAAGACTTGCGGGAATAGACAACTATGACAGGTTTGTGGACGCCTCTGCGCTTGACACCGACCAAAAGATTTTTGACGCCGCCGAGAAATACACGGTTTTCGGGCGTGTGACACCCCGCCAAAAGCAACAGCTTATAAACGCTCTAAAACAGAAAAAACACACCGTTGCCATGACCGGAGACGGGGTGAACGACATTCTTGCCATGAAGGATGCCGACTGCGGAATTGCCATGGCCTCGGGGAGCGAGGCGGTCTCTCAGGCGGCAAATCTCGTTCTGCTTGACTCCGATTTTGCCAAAATGCCCGGGGTGGTCAGCGAGGGGCGCAGGGTGGTAAACAATATCCAACGGTCGCCGGGCCTGTTCTTTGTTAAGAATATTTTTTCCCTCCTTCTTGCGGTTATAGCGGTAATTCTGTCCATGAATTATCCCCTTGAGCCCTCACACATTTCTCTCATAAGCATGTTCACCATCGGAATCCCGGGATTTTTGCTCGCGTTGGAATCCAACAACAGCAAAATCGAAGGCCGTTTTCTTAAAACCGTGCTTCTCCGCGCCCTTCCGGCAGGCATAACCGATGCATTTATCGTGGCGTCCCTGACCTTCTCGGGACAACTTTTCGGCATTTCCAGAAGCGACATTTCCACCTCGGCCACCCTTGTTCTTTCGGTTGTGGGATTTATGATTGTCCATCGAATCAGCCGGCCCCAGACCCTCTACCGCAGATGCGTCCTGATTATTAACATTGCCGGTATGATAGCCTGCTTTACCCTCGTACCGAACCTGTTTTCGGTGGTCATGCTTCCGGCCAACATCATCCAGCTTGTAGTTATTTATTCCCTTGCGGCCGAATCTCTTCTCAGAATAATCACCGCCGTTATGGGGGTTCAAATACAGGGAGAAAGAACTTCCCGTCTTAAAAAAAGAAGAAAATCAAAGGCAAAAAAAGTATAATATATCACCGAAAGGCCTTACTTAAGGGTACGGCCGACAAAGGAAGTTACCTTAAAGACTAAAGACCGAACAAAACAGGCAAAATGCTTTTAAATCCTTTATAACAGCAAAAAAATTACGGTCGCCTAACGGGCGGCCGTGATTTTTTATAAATTTACCTTCTTTTGAGTTCCTCCGACTATGCTCCCGCCGTCAAGCGGTAGACAATTATATAAAAAAGGGCAAAAACCGCAAAGGAAAGGGCGGTGGTCAGCAAAAACAGACCGGTATTATAAAGATGGAAAAGCTCAAGAATTTTCTTTATCATGGGAAAGGCGAAGCAAAGATGAGCCGCCGAAAAAATCAGCGGTGCAAAAAAGACGGTGAGAAGCTGGGAATTGACACCGACCCGGCTATCATGAGAAGATATGTGGCAAGAATTACGGCCGACACAGCCACGAAAAACCATGCCATGGCGCTGATGGGATCCTCTATGGTTACGGCAACATAATAGGCCGCTCCCAACAGCAAAAGTCCAAAGATTTCCACAAACACATTGCCTTTCGGAGGCTTTTCCCCGGAATTTTCACTATTGAGAAGGGTTACGGTTTGGGAGAAAATTATCTGCCTTGCCGAGTTTAAAAACACCAACACAAAGCAGACCAAAAAAATCAATGAAGTCTTAGCCACCGCCGTGAGGTCGACACTGAAGGAAAAATCGGTATCGCCTCCCACCAGTCTGACAAGTCCCAGTTCGGCAAATTTTGAAAGGGCAATGCCAAGCACAAGTCCGATCGCCAGCGACAGTGCGGTCACGCAGAGATTATCCAAAAAATTCACCGCCACAAGCTGCCTTTTTCCCGTGCCCAGCTTTTGCATAACGGCAAAGCGGATATAATTTCAAAACAAAAACCGCGCCCCTTGAAAACGCTCTGTTGCATTCCATTGGCACGGTTTTATTTTTAAAATTATTTATTCATTCCGCTGACCGAGGTTTCCTTTTGAATGACATCGTGAGCTCCGCCCTCGATAATGCTGGTGGCCGACACAAGGGTCAGCTTGGCCTTTTTCTGAAGCTCGGGTATTGTCAAAGCGCCACAGTTGCACATGGTCGACTTAACCTTTCTAAGTGAAAGGCTGACATTGTCCTTCAGGGTTCCGGCATAGGGCACATAGGAGTCTACTCCCTCCTCAAAGGACAGCTTTTTGTCCCCTCCAAGGTCATATCTCTGCCAGTTTCTTGCACGGTTGGAGCCTTCTCCCCAATATTCCTTATAATAATTTCCGTTTATGGATATCTTGTTGGTGGGGCTTTCGTCAAAGCGGGCAAAATATCTTCCCAGCATAAGGAAATCGGCTCCCATGGCAAGGGCGAGGGTCATGTGGTGATCGTGAACAATGCCTCCGTCCGAGCAGACCGGAATGTATATTCCGGTCTGTTCAAAATACTCGTCTCTGGCCTTGCATACGTCAATAAGCGCCGTGGCCTGTCCCCGTCCGATACCTTTGGTCTCACGGGTTATGCATATCGAGCCTCCGCCTATTCCCACCTTGATGAAATCAGCTCCCGCCTTTGCAAGGAACAAAAAGCCTTCCTTGTCAACAACATTTCCGGCGCCCACCTTAACCTTATCGCCATAGTGTTCTCTTATCCAGTCGATGGTCCTTGACTGCCACTCGGAAAAGCCCTCTGAGGAGTCTATGCAAAGCACGTCGGCACCGGCCTCTACAAGCGCCGGTACACGCTGAGCGTAATCCCTGGTGTTTATGCCGGCACCCACTATATATCTCTTGTGCTCGTCCAAAAGCTCATTGGGATTGTCCTTATGGGCGTCATAGTCCTTGCGGAAGACAAAATATTTAAGGCGTCCCTCCCCGTCCACAATGGGCAGAGAGTTGAGCTTGTTGTCCCAAATGATGTCATTGGCCTCTTTAAGGGTGGTGTCGGGGCCTCCCACTACAAGCTTTTCAAGGGGTGTCATAAAGGTGGAGACCTTCTCGTCTCCGCTCATACGGCTGACCCGGTAGTCACGGCTGGTGACAATACCCAGCAGCTTTCCGCCCGAGGTTCCGTCGCTTGTGACCGCAATGGTTGAATGGCCGTTCTTTTCCTTAAGGGCAATGATGTCGTTTAATGTTGCGTCGGGATGAATATTACTGTCGCTGACCACGAATCCGGCCTTGAAATTCTTTGCGCTCTTGACCATGGCCGCCTCGTCCTCAACAGACTGGGAACCGAAGATAAAGGAAACGCCGCCTTCCTTTGCAAGGGCCACTGCCAGTTTTTCACCCGAAACCGACTGCATTATGGCGGAGGTCAGGGGAATGTTCATGGAAATGGACGGTTGCTCGCCCTTTTTAAATTTTACAAGGGGAGTTTTAAGGGACACGTTGTCGGGGATACATTCGGATGAAGAATATCCCGGAACAAGAAGATATTCGTTAAAGGTATGGGAAACGTCCTCGAAATAATAAGCCATAATTTTTACCTCCGTAATCAACTTGAAATATACCGCAAACCCGACGGTTGTCCCGACGGGTTTGGAAAAATTTAAAACAGACCTGTTATTTTACCGCTGTCGTCCACGTCAATGCGCTCGGCAGACGGGCTTTTGGGCAGTCCAGGCATGGTCAGAATATCTCCGGTAAGAACGACAATAAATCCGGCCCCGGCCGAAATTTTAACATTCTTGACCGTTATCTTAAAGTTTTCGGGAGCTCCCAGCTTTGTGGGGTCGTCGGAAAAGCTGTACTGGGTCTTGGCAATACACACCGGACACTTGGAAAAGCCCAGCTTTTCGAGATTTTCTATCTGCTTTTTGGCCGCCGGGGTGAAAATCACACCGTCCCCGC
>CABMOR010000081.1 GCA_902388225.1 uncultured Oscillospiraceae bacterium
GCTCTTGCAACTGCCGCCTTCAGAAGCGTCGGAACCGAGATGATGACCAGGGCGGTTATCGTACCTTTGCTTATTGCCGCCGTGGGAATTATCTGCTCCATGATCGGAACCTTCTTTGTCAGAACCAAGGAGGACACCAATCAAAAAACCCTGCTTTCGGCTCTTCGCCGTGGCACAAACCTTTCCTCTATACTTGTGGCTTTGGCCTCGTTCCCCATTGTGTGGTTTGTGTTGGGTCAGGAACACTATAAGATTTATTTTTCCATTCTGTCGGGACTGCTTGCGGGAGTGCTCATCGGTCTTGCCACCGAATACTTTACTTCCGACAGCTATAAGCCTACCAAAAAGCTTGCGTCCCAGTCGGAAACCGGCTCGGCCACCATTATCATCGGTGGCATAGGTCTTGGTATGCTTTCCACCGTGGTTCCCATAGTTATTGTGGGTGCGGCCATTCTTGCGGCGTACTATTTTGCCGGCGGGTTTGCTCAGGGGGCCGGAAACCTCGGCCTTTACGGAGTGGCGCTTGCCGCTGTGGGCATGCTTTCCACCCTTGGAATAACCCTCGCAACCGATGCTTACGGCCCTGTTGCCGAAATGGCGGGACTTGACCACGAGGTAAGAGAGCGTACCGATGCCCTTGATTCCCTCGGAAACACCACCGCCGCAACCGGCAAAGGCTTTGCCATCGGTTCGGCCGCTTTGACCGCCCTCGCTCTTATCGCTTCCTATATTGATCAGCTTGGCGTCAAGGGCTTTGAAGGAATCAACCTGAGCGTTATGGAGCCGTCGGTTCTTGTGGGACTTATGATAGGAGCCTGCCTGCCCTTTGTTTTTGCCGCTCTGACCATGGAGTCGGTGGGCAAGGCAGCCCAGAGCATTGTTAAAGAGGTCCGCCGCCAGTTTAAGGAAATTGTCGGAATTATGGACGGAAAGGCCGAACCCGATTATAAGACCTGCGTCGACCTTTGTACCCGTTCCTCTCTCCGTGAGATGATTCTTCCCTCCATTGTGGCCATTGTTGTTCCGGTGGTTGTGGGACTCATTCTCGGACCCAACGGAGTTATCGGACTGCTGGCCGGAGCAACCGTCACCGGATTCCTCATGGCAATATTTATGAGCAATTCGGGCGGAGCATGGGACAATGCCAAGAAACATATCGAGGCCGGCAATTTCGGCGGAAAGGGCAGTGACTGTCACAAGGCCGCCGTTGTGGGAGATACCGTTGGCGACCCCTTCAAGGACACCTCCGGTCCTGCCATAAACATTCTTATCAAGCTTCTTTCGGTTGTTTCAATAGTCTTTGCGGGACTTGTGGTAAACTTCCATCTGATGTAATATGTGTTGTAAAAGGCTTTTTACTTGATATAAAAGCCGGTTAAAAATTCACGGTATAAAAAGCACTCTGTGGCTGATCTAAAGAACTGCCTTGGAGTGCTTTTTTTATACTGTCGGTAAAAATTGAGTTGAGCGTATATTCCTTTAAATAATCAAAAAACTGTGTTGACTTATTTTTACTTTTGTATTATTTTTTATATATCTGATATACTTGTAGATTAAGCTTGATTTGTAAACATGAGGGAGACAATCAATGAAAAAGATTTTGTCTGTTTTATTAGTGATTATGATAATAACAATGACAGCATGTGCAGGAGCATTTAATCCAATGAATGAAACAAAAGATGTACAGCTTTGGTCGGGAGATTTGGATTTGGGAGGTTGTGTCGTAAGCGAAATTACCGATGCCGAAGAAGATGGCTATTTGGTACAATTTAGCGTAAATGAGCCATTTAAAGGCATTATTATGGCAGTTCGCACTTGGGACGTATTTCCGGACGCCTCATTTTCATTATACAAATTTGATTATGACGCAAAAACCACTCTTAACACCAAGCCGATAAAGACAGAACGTTTTACCGAAATTCAGAACACCCAGGAATTTAGCTTTGATCAAAAGCCTGCCGGAGAATATTTGCTAAGGATACACGATGTTAATGGACGTCTTGGAATTTGGTCAAGCCACAATTTAAGACAAAACGGCGTGAGAGCAATTTTTGCGGGAAACGCTTTGGAAAACGGCGTTTACGGATATATAAGATTTTGTGATGATACATATGAAAACGAGCAAGAGTATTTCGGAAAGCTCACAGAATACCGGATTTCGGGAGGCTCTCATACTCCGCCCCCCGAATACCAATATCCCGATGACAGTGCGGTCAGCACAATGAATGTCAACCCGTCTTCTTGGTCGGCAGTTGATGGACTTGGACGAACCCTTTCTACTTCCGAAGCTGTGGGGAAAACCAAAGAGAATAAATTTGTGGGATGTTTTTACTGGATTTGGCATGAACGGTTTTCGGAATTTAACGGACTGAATGTAGAAAATACCGTTAGTATGTACCCCGAGGCAACAAATGATTATAATCACGCTGCTTGGGAAAATACTGTAAATACTACGCAATTTTTCTGGAATGATCCCCTTTTCGGAAATTACAGAACCTCAGACGAATATGTACTCCGCAAGCATGCCGAGATGTTGGCAGATGCAGGTGTTGATGTTATAATATTCGACGCCTCAAATGCAGCGGAGGTTTGGAAAAACGGTTATGACAAGTTGTTTCAGGTGTTTGAAAAGGCGAAATCTGACGGAGTAAAGGTTCCGCAAATTGCATTTTTGCTTAACTTCTCGGGCGGAAGCGATTGCCGTTCCCAGCTTCATCAGCTTTATTTCGACATATATTACCGTCAGCGCTATCAGGATCTTTGGTTTTATTGGCAGGGAAAACCTTTGATATTGGCACAAAAAAAATGTCTTGACCTGCGTGACGATTTAGATGTTAATATATCAAATTTTTTCACTTTTAAGACAGACGATCCCTCGTATTTTTCAAAGGATACCGATTATAATGACAATGTGTGGGGATGGTGCTCCGATTATCCTCAAACTAAATACGGAATTAAAGACGGTAAGCCCGAAATGATGACTGTAAGTGTTGCGCAGAATATACATGACGGCAGACTGGTAGCGATGAATTGTGCGCAGGGAGCACAGGGCCGTTCTTTTACTCACGGTGATTACTCTTACAGTTACGAATATGCCGGAAAGACCGTTACCGTGAATTCCGAAATTGAAAACTCAAAGTATTATGGACTTAATTTCCAGCAGCAGTGGGATTATGTTCATGAATGTGATCCTGAATTTGTTTTTATAACAGGCTTTAATGAATGGATTGCAGGACGCTTTGAAAACTGGGAGGGAACATCAAACGCTTTCCCGGATCAGTTCAGAGATGAATACAGCCGAGATGTTGAGCCGTCAAAAGGTGAGCTTAAGGATTATTATTATTATCAGATGATTGAGAATATCAGGCGTTTCAAAGGCTGTGAATCGGCTAAAAAAGCTTTTGAAACAAATACAGTCGACATTTTGGGTGATGCTTCTCAGTGGGATAATATCGGAATAGAATATAATCATTATACCGGAAGTACCTTGGCAAGAGACAGCGCCGGATACAAAGACTGTTATTATAAAAGCGATACCATGAGAAATGATATTGTGTCGTCAAAGGTTGCTTTTGATGACAACAAGGTATACTTTATGGTAAAAACGGCTGAGAAACTTTCACCATATACAGATAATGCATGGATGAGGCTTCTTATCGATACCGATTTTAGCGGAACCTCTCCAAATTGGGAAGGATTTGAATATATTGTCAACCGTGTTTCTCCGTCATCTGAGCTTGCAACACTTGAACGCTCAAAGGGCGGTTGGAATTTTGAAACGGTAGGTCAAATTCGTTATTCGGTAAAAAATAATGTTATGCAGCTTGAAATTCCAAGGGAAATGCTTGGAATGAAAAAGGGCGGAAACCTACCTGATTTTAATTTTAAGTGGTCAGACAATATGCAGACCGACGGAGATATAATGGATTTTTATCTTAGCGGAGATGTTGCACCGGGAGGAAGATTTACCTTTGCTTTTTCGTCGAATATTGTCGGGGATGAGGATTTGGTTGATGTCGACAAGGACGGTGAAGTTACCGTAAACGACGCATTGCTTGCCCTTCAGTTAACTGTGGGTAAAATTCAGCTTTCGGACAGGCAGATAAAGGACGGAGACTCAGACCGAACCCAAGGGCTGAGCGTTTCCGACACCCTGCTCATTCTGAAAAAAACCGTGGGCAAGAGTGAAGAAATTTATTAACAGCAGTAGGACAAACTCTTTAAAAGCACCGAGCTTTAACAAGTCGGTTAAAAAGGGAAACAGAAAAAAGCACTCTATGGTAGATTAAAGAACTGCCGTAGAGTGCTTTTTGTACCGACCGAACAAATTCGGTGGGTTCAAAATTAGGTAAGCGACCTTTTAATTTGTCATTGATTTTGCCGCCAATACTCAAGGGTTTGGATGTCGGCCCCGGTCAAGGCCGAAAGACCTTCAAGGGAAAGGTCGCAAAATTCGGCAAGCTCCAAGCACGAACAGGTGAGCAGACAGGCGGCAAAATAGTCGGCCTGCCGTTCAAACCTCCCGATTTCAAAGGCGGTTTTTGTTTTTATAAAAAAGGAATTGGCGTCGGGATGAAGCAGGGCGTGACCAAGCTCGTGGGCGGCCACAAATTTTTTCCGCGGCTCTTTTAGGCTTTGGTTTATTAGAATGACCTGCTTTTGGCATATGCGGTAGTAAAGTCCGCTGGTGGCGTCGGGCATTTTCATGAAAAAGAGGTTTATGCCAAGTTCCTCGCACAGCCGAAAGGGGTCACATGTGCCGTATTTTTTGTAAAGAGACTCGGCCAGAGCCTTAATTCTTTTCATTTTTTATCCTTTCTTTTTGAGAAAGCACCACGGCTGCGCTGACCTCAATGGCGTCGGAAAGCTGTTTAATCTCGCTGTCGCTGAGGGTTTCGCCCTTAAACATAAGTCCGTCGGCACAAAGCAGGCGGTTTTTCAGCTCGGAAATGAGTTCGCCAACCTCCTGTTCCTTTTTGTCCTCCTCCAAAAGATAATCGGTGGTCACCCCGAAAAACCTTGCAATGGCGGCTACATCGGAGATGGAAGGGCTGCGTCGGTTTTGTTCGTACATTCCCACCGCACTGGTGCTCAACCCCAAAAAGGAGGCCAGCTCTCCCTGGGTCATGTGCTTTGACTTGCGAAGTTTTTTTAATTTTTCGGCAAACATCTTGCTTCCTCACCTGTCTTCCCCTAATGCCCGACTTTAAGCCTTAAAAAGGATTTTTTCCTTCTCAAAAGACCTTTTTGACGGCATTAAAGCCCTTAATCGGCTTTTTCCTTCGTCATTATATCACACGAAAACTAAAAATTCAAGGGAAAACCGTCGCAAGGACAAGCTAATTCCGTTTTTTGGTATTTAGCCTCAATATCACACGCTTGACGACAAAATTCGATTAAAATCCCCTTGAAATCACACAATTTGTTGTTTATAATTTAATTATAGAAGCCGTTGCAACAAGCTTTGACATTAAAATGAAAACACAAAATGTGTGATTAGGAGGTTTTAAAATGACTCTCGAGCAACTTGGACAGGAATATGTAAAAGAGGCCGACAGATTAAAGGCGAGGCTGTGTGATTTGAGAATACTGCTTAAACGGTCGACAAACGAGGAAGAAAAGCTTAATTTAAAAAAGAGGATTTATTATCTGTATGCCGAAATACGGGAGGTTGAACAAACCGCCGAATATCTCATGAATTATTACTCAGAGGGACAAATTCCCCAAAGTCTTTGGAGGGACGACAGCCATGAAAAATTTATCGCTTAAAAATTATAGGGTAAACGCATACAGCTATCGGGACTTCCTTTCCTCACAAAGGGAGGAGGAAGGGCAAAAAGAAAAGACGCTTGAGAGGCTCAGGAATATTATATCCCACGAGCTCACACCGCGTCAAAAAGAGTTTGTCGAGCTTTATTATTTTAAATATATGACCATTCCCAAAATCGCCCAAATGGCAGGTGTAAACCGCTCAACCGTCAGCCGGGTGCTCAAAAGCGCCCGCAACCGCATAGGACGGTTTATGGGCTACGATTTTATGAGATACTGATTATGCCAAAAGTCCGGCATAACCGGCAAAAATTCCCACGGCGGCCGAGATGAGAATGATTACAATGGGATGCACCTTTTTAAGTGCCATAAAAAGCGCACCGCCAAAAAGTACGGCGGCAACCCAAAACTTCAGGGTGGCGAAATTTGACAGCAGAAATCCCCCGGGGAAAAACACGGCAAGGGCAAAGGATATAACT
>CABMOR010000082.1 GCA_902388225.1 uncultured Oscillospiraceae bacterium
GCCGTAGCGCCCCTCTCTCGTATATGCCGAAAGAAGCTCGCTGTTTAAATATCGGTGACAGCATTTTATGTCCACCCCGTCAAATCCCGCCTTTTGGGCAAGCAGGGCGGCCGACACAAGGTTATCGTGCACCCGGTCGAGACCCTCGTCGGTTATGATTCTCGATTTGTCAATGGGGCCGTCCTTTTCAAATATGGGGTTGTTATAGGCAATTATGGGGGCGGGCTTTCCCTCAGGCTTACTGTACCGTCCCGAATGGGTTGCCTGCATAATGACGGCGGGGGCGTAGCCGTTTTGCTTTAGTCCCCACTCTTTAATACTTTCTACCGCCCTTTTAAAGCTGTCGAGGTTTTGCCCGTTTATGCAGAGCTGGCGGGGATTGGCACGACCCTCGCCGCATACGGCGGTGGCCTCAAACCATATAAGTCCCGCGCCACCCTTTGAAAGCCGCTCATACCGGCGCATTGTAAGCTCTCCGGGACGTCCGTCAAAGGTTCCGTCACATCCCTCCATGGCCTGACATACCAGCCGGTTTTCCAGTTCGAGATTTCCGATTTTCACACTCTCCCTAAGCACGCCAAGATCGGTGCTGAAGGGAAGCTCGGTTTTCATAAGGTTGTTCTGTTCTTTAAATTCATCAATACTTGTATATACCTTTGATTTCATAAATTACCTCTGGAGTAAGTTTGATTAAGTTTAAGATATTTCTGCATATCAACCGCCCTTAGCTGTTCTTTCGTCACCCTGTAAAGCCAGTTGCCCTCGGCTATTCCGGGGCGGTTCATTCTGGTGTCGCTTCCAAATCCGAGAATGTCCTGCACAGTCAGCATGACCAGTCCCGCCGAGGAGGCAAAAAGGGTCTTTATGATATCGTCACAGCCCCTTCCCCAGTCATCTCCCGAAAAACGGCAGTAACTGAGCATCCTTTCTCTCGTCTGCCCGTCCAGTTCCCAAAGGTATCCAAGGAGTGTGTTGTTGTCGTGGGTGGAGGAATAGGCCACGCAGTTATTTATATAATTGTGGGGAAGATGGGGGTTATCGCCGCCTAAAAAGGAAAACTGAAAGACCCTCATACCCGGAAAACCGCTGTAATCCAAAAGCTCTTCCACATCGGCCGTAATCTGCCCAAGATCCTCGGCGATGACAAGACCCTCCCCCGCCGCCGACCTTATGACGTCCACAAGCTTTTTGCCAGGGCCTTTGACCCATTTTCCTTGCTTTGCGGTCGAGGCTCCGGCTTCAACCTGCCAAAAACTTTCAATTCCGCGAAAATGGTCGATTCTCAGTCCGTCGAACATTTTAAAATAGTGAGATACCCGCTTTTTCCACCAGGAAAATCCGTCCTTCTCCATTCTTTCCCAGTCGTAAAGAGGATTGCCCCAAAGCTGGCCGTCGGCCGAAAAATAGTCGGGAGGAACCCCGGCCGCCCCTGTGGGATTGCCGTCCCCGTCAAGGAGGAAAAGCTCCCGGTTAAAATAAAGGTCACTGCTGTCAAAATCAACATAAAAGGGCATGTCGCCTATAAGCTTTATGCCCTGTTTTGAAGCATACTCCCTGAGCTTTTCCCACTGGGAGAAAAACTCATGCTGAATAAACCGCCACATAAAAAGAATATCCGGGTCAAAATTTCCCGACTTCCACTCCTTCCATGGACGGCCGCCGTTTGCCTCTTTTAGGGCGGCAAAGGTGCAAAATTCGTCAAGCTCTTTGTTTTGCTTTGCAAAGCTGTTGATTTCCTCCCGGTTTTTAGCCCTCCCCGAGGCCTTTAAAAGCAAGGGCAGTCTCTCCTTCGAAAGCCTTTCATATTCACAGACATAGGGAGTTTCCTGGAGGGAAGCTTTAAGCTCTTCCTTTGTTATAAGCCCCTTTTCAAAAAGAATTTCAAGGTCGATAAAATAAGGATTTCCGGCAAAGGCAGAATAGGATTTGTAGGGGGAATTGCATCGGTCACAAAGCCCTACCGGGAGGGTCTGCCAATAGCTGAAGCCACAGCCTTTAAGAAAATCCACAAATTCATAGGCCGGCCTTCCCAGACTTCCGACGGAATAATCTCCGTAGAGAGAGGAAATGTGCATAATCACGCCGCTTGCTCTTTTCATGCTTCCACCTGCCCGTTTTTAAGCATTTCCTCGGCGGCGGCTCTTGTGGAATCGGTTATAACCGTTCCTCCGATTATTCGGGCAAGCTCCTCCACCCTTCCCTCATAATCAAGCCTTTCCACCCTGGTTTTGGTCTTTTGTCCGTCGGTGTTCTTTTCTATGAGAAAATGGCTGTCGCATTTTGAAGCTATCTGGGCCAAATGTGTTATGCAAATGACCTGACTGTTTTTGGCGGTTTTTTTAAGGCGAAGCCCCACCTTATCGGCCGCCCGCCCGCTTATGCCGGCGTCAATTTCGTCGAAAATCAGGGTGTCGGCGTCGTTTTCGCCGTTAATAACGCTTAAAAGGGCAAGCATTGTTCTCGAAAGCTCGCCTCCCGAGGCAATTTTCGAGAGAGGCTTTGGCTCTTCTCCGGGGTTGGACGAAATGAGAAATTCAATTTGGTCACGCCCCTTTGAGGTCAGTCCTGTCTGTTTTATGTCAACCACAAAGGTCACGCCGGGCATGTTTAAAAACTCCAGTTCCTCCCCCACAGCCTTTTCCAGTCTGTCGGCCGCCGCCCTTCGGCTTGCCGTCAGTCTTTGCGCCCTTTCTACCGCCTCCAGCTTAAGGTCGTTTATCTCCTTTTCAAGCTCCTTTTCCCTCTGCTCTGAGCGGGTGATTTTTGAAAGCTCGGTCCTGGCATTCTCTAGAAATTCCAGCATTTTTTCCTCGCTTTCGCCGTATTTCCTCGAAAGTCTTTTTAAAAGGTCGAGACGCTCCTCCGTCCTTTCAAGCTCGGCCGGGTCGAAATCAAGCTGACCCAAAAGCTCACGAAGGTCGGAATTTATATTTTCCAGTTCAAAGCCGATTTCCGAAAGTCGGCGGGCACTTGAGCTTATCTCATCCGAAAATTCCGAACATTCTGAAAGGCTCTCTCCGGCACCGCTCACAAGGGTCGCCGCCCCCGAAAAGCTCTCGTCCCCCGAGAGCATGGCATACGCCTTGGAAATGCTTTGGCTGATATGCTCGCTGTTTTGCATAAGCCTTCTGCGAATTTGAAGTTCCTCAATCTCGCCGGGAGTAATGTCGGCCGAGGAAAGCTCCTCAATTTGGAAGGTCAGCATGTCTATCTGCCGCTGTTTTTCGGCCTCGTCACGGTTGATGGCTCGGGATTCCCTTATAAGGTCGCAAAGATGCCGGTAACATTCGTTATATTCGTCCCGTTGCTTTTGATTTTGGGCAATACGGTCGACAAAAAGATAATGTATTCCCGCATCGGTCAAAAGGAAGCTGTCCTGCTGACCGTGAACCGCCACAAGATGCTTTGAAATCTGTTTTACCACCGCCGCCGTGGCCGGAAGGCCGTTTATGCGGATTTGGCTTTTTCCGTCGGCCGTTATGGTTCGGCTGAGCATGACGCTTTTGTCGTCACAGTCGAATCCAGCATCGGCAAGAGCTTTTAGGGCGTTCTCGTTACAGTCGGAAAATACGGCCGTCACCGACGCCTTTTCGCATCCCCTTCTCACCAGCTCCTTGGAGGTTCGGTTTCCCAGCACCGCTCCGAGAGAATCGATTAAAATAGATTTTCCCGCGCCTGTTTCTCCCGTAAGAGCGCAAAAGCCCTTATCGAACCGGATTTCGGCAAGTTCGATAACGGCGATATTTTCTATTCGCAAGGTATCAAGCATAAGGCTCTCCCCAAAAAAGAAATCAGTTTATATACTCTCTAAGCTCCATGCAAAGCTCGGCTGCGCGGTCCTCGGTTCGGGCAATTATGAGGATGGTATCGTCACCGGCCACCGTTCCCACTACCGAGGAATGATCCATAAGGTCGAGGGCCATGCAGGCGGCGTTGGCCATTCCGGTGTGGCATTTGATGACCACATCGTTCATGGCATAATCGACCTTTATAACCGCCGACTTGAAAACATCGGAATAATTTGCCTTTAAGGAGGCGCTCTCACCTTTAGGAATCATATAACGGTAGACCTCGTTGCTGTCAAGGGCTTTTATGACCCGAAGCTGTTTTATGTCTCTTGAGACGGTGGCCTGGGTGACGTCAAAGCCGTCTTTACGCAAAAGCCGAAGCAACTCGTCCTGGGTTTCGATAACATTGTTGTTTATAAGCTCTCTTATTTTTTCATGGCGGTTCTTTTTCATTTTTTATTACTCCTATTTATGTAATATCAGCTTATTTTTGAAGTTGTCGTAAAAAGGCTCGTTTTTTATTCTTATAAGCTTGACGCACAAATCCTGCGCCCTTTCGATATAGACGGCTCCGTCGGTTATATTTATGGGATTTTCTCCGTCAACGCAGACAAAAACCTCCCCTTCGCTCCTGACCTTGGCCGTGACCGTGAATTTCTCGTTTGGAGAAAAGACCACCGCCCGGGTGTTTAAAGAATGGGGGCAGATGGGGGTCATGATAATTCCCTCAATAGACGGGTCGATAACCGGTCCTCCTGCCGAAAGGGAATATGCCGTCGATCCGGTGGGGGTGGCAAAAATCAGTCCGTCGGCGCTGTAATCAATGGTTGATTTTCCGCCTATGGTGACATTTATGTCGGTTATTCTGGCAAGTCCCCCCCGGCTTATGACCGCCTCGTTAAGGGAAAAGGTCTTTATGACCTTGTCCCCTCTTTCGCACACAACCGAAAGAAGCATGCGGTTTTCAACTTCATATTCTCCGGTTTTGAGACGGGAAAGAATGTCGTATTCTCCGTATTCCACACCTGCCATAAAGCCCACCCGACCGGAATTAATTCCAAGCACCGGTTTTGAATAGAGGGCGGATTTTTTTGCGGCGTGTATTATTGTTCCGTCCCCGCCGATAACTATCGAAAAATCGGCGTCTTCAATCCGGTCGGCCGAAATCGGCTCGATACCGTTTTTCTTAAGTTCTTTTTTTACAAGCTGGGCGCATTGCTCGGCTGTGCGGCTGAGCTTTTTGACCGTCAGAGCGGCCTTCATCATAAAATTCACTCCTATTTATCAAGGATTTCATGAGACTTCCTTGCAAGCTCGCTAAAGCTTACTCCCGAAAGGTTTTCGGGGCTGTCACTCTTTTTTATGTATGCGAGATATTCAATATTCCCCTGGGGACCCTTAATGGGAGAAAAATCAAGTTTTAAGACCGAAAATCCGCAGCAAAGCATAAATGCCACCGTGTTTTCAAGCACTTCAATGTGGGTTGAAAGCTCTCTGACCACTCCTTTTTTTCCCACCTTGTCCTTTCCTGCCTCAAACTGGGGCTTTATGAGACAGACCGCCTCTCCTCCGTCGCAAAGCAAAGGGCGAAGGGGAGGAAGAATTAGCTTTAGGGAAATAAAGGCCACGTCGGCCGAGGCAAAATCCGCTTTTTCGGGTATCTGTTCGTCGGTTACACGGCGGAAATTGCACCGCTCGAGATTGACCACCCTCTGGTCATTTCTGAGCTTCCAGGCAAGCTGACCGTATCCCACATCCACGGCGTAAACCTTTTTGGCGCCGTTTTGCAGCATGCAGTCGGTAAAACCGCCGGTGGAGGCTCCGATGTCGATACAGGTTTTATCATGAAGGTCAAGCCCAAAGGATTTTACCGCCTTGTCAAGCTTAAATCCTCCCCGACTGACAAAGGGCATCTCTCCCCCTCTGACCTCAACGGTGTCGTCGGGTTTAAGGGTTGTTCCCGCCTTGTCGCATTTTTGATTGTTGACAAAAACACATCCGGCCATTATAACAGCCTTGGCCTTTTCCCGGCTCTCGCAAAAGCCCTTTTCGGCGAGATATGAGTCAAGCCTGATTTTTTCCGCCATTTATATCACCTGAAATAATTTTGCAAATTCCCTCTGTGTCAAGGCAGAGGGCAGTTAAAAGTTCGTCGGTCGAGCCGTGGGGAACAAATCCCTCGGGGGCGGTAATGTGAAATTCCCCTTTATACCCATTTTCGGAAAGCAGACTCTCAAAATGCTCGGAAAATCCGCCGCTTCTTATGCCCTCCTCAAAAAGGTATATCTTTTCAAATTTGGCACATTGACTGAGGGCCTCCTTTGGAATGGGCTTTATCATGTTAAAGCTCAGTCCGCAGATTCCGAGTTTCTTTGCCGCTTCAAGCACATTTTCCCCCACCCTCCCGAAGGAGACGGCAAG
>CABMOR010000083.1 GCA_902388225.1 uncultured Oscillospiraceae bacterium
GGTGTTGGAAAGGTCGATTTGATAACTGCCGGTGTTTTTAAAAAGCTGGGGATAGAGCTTGTCCCCCTGAAAACTGTCGGGGTCAAGTCCGGTCACAACTACCTTGTCCGAAAGAGCGGATAAAAATGCTGCATTTGACCAGTCGCCCTCAACCGTTACATTTTTGTCGAGGAATTTTTGACCGCCGGGAATGAAGAATCCCCCGGGTATGCGTTTTATCATTATGCCGAAATCGGCAAGTGCCTTTATGGTCATTTCCACATAGGGACGGCTTTGGAGCAGGCCTTCCACCTTAAGGGTGCTGTCTTCGGGAAGGGTGGAAAGGGCAAAAAGCATACCGCTGAAATATTGGCTGGAAAGTCCGCCGTTTATGGTGTATTTTCCTGCCTTTAAGGGACCCTTGACGGTTATGCCTTTTTCGTTTTTTTCAAAGAAAAGACCGTGCTTTTCACACATTTCCCCGTAAAGTCCAACCCCCCGTTCCATAAGCCGTTTTGAACCGGTAAGGGTGATCTCGCTGTCCGAAAGAAGGGCAATGGGCAGCAAAAACCGCAAGGTGGAGCCGCTTTCGTTACAGTCAAGCACGGCTTTTCCGGAGGGTTTAAGACCGCCGAGGGTGACGCTGTCGCCCTCAAAATCCACACGGCTTCCCAAGGCCTTCAGGCAGTTTGCAGTCGCTTTTATGTCCTCGCTCTCGGCAATTCCGGAAACGAGGCTGGAATTGCTAAGGGCGGCGCAAATCATGTATCTGTGAGCCATACTTTTGGAGGGGGGAGCGGCAACCTCTCCGTGGGGGGTTGAGGGTTGAAAAATCGCCTTCATCGGTTGTCCTCCTTTTTTTCAAGTATGTCCATAGCTCTTAAATACCCGTCGGTACCGAGCCCCGAAACAGTGGCCTTTGCCGCCAATCTTATATAGCTTATCCGGCGGAAATCCTCTCTTGCGCTTACGTCGGAAATATGAACCTCCACCGTGGGGATTCCCACCGCCTTGACGGCGTCGAGAAGAGCCACACTTGTGTGGGTGTATGCGCCGGGATTTATGACAATGCCGTCAAATTTTTTATAGGCTGACTGAATTTTGTCCACCAGATCGCCCTCGTGGTTGGACTGAAAAAGCTCGACCTCTATATTCTTTTGTTTCGCATAGTCCTCGATTTTTTTGCAAAGGTCGGCAAAGGTCTCCCGTCCGTATATATCCGGCTCTCTGATTCCCAGCATATTTATGTTGGGCCCGTTGATAACAAGTATTTTCATGCTAAAAAATCCTCACATATCTCCAAAACCGCATCCTCCACGATGCCGTTCATTTTAATCTGTTTTCCGGACGAAAGATAGATGTCAAATCTTTCGTTATAACGCTTTTTGACCGCCTCGGCATTAAGCGCCAGCGGTCGGTCGGAGGTGGGCACAATCTGCTCAAGGGGACGGTCGAGAAAATAAATCCTTCCGTTCTGCCGAAGGCGAAAAACATTCTCACCCTTAAGCACCGCACCGCCGCCGGTGGCCACAACCAGTCCGCATTTTGCCGAAATTTCAAGTATGACATCGCTTTCAAGCTCCCGAAAATGTTGCTCTCCCTTTTGCCTGAAAATCTCGGAAATGTCCCCGTGGCGTTCTTTTATAATGTCGTCGGTGTCGACAAACTCTCTCCCTAATTTTCGGGCAAGAGCCTTTCCGACGGTGGTTTTTCCGCTTCCCGGCATGCCCACAAGAACAATGTTCTCCTTGCCTTTTAGCATGTCTTCAAATATGCCGTCTATTCTCTCTTTGGGAATTTCCTTATCTATGAATTTTTCACAGGCATGGGCCGCCTGAGCCACCAACATATAAAGTCCGCCCTCGGCGGGGATCTTTCTGTCCAGAGCCTTTTGCACAAGCTCGCTTCTAAGGGGATTGTAAACCGCGTCGATAACCCCCGAGAGTTTCGGAAATTTGTCGATGTCAAGGGCGGCGCCCACAGTGTTCGGAAACATTCCGGCGGGGGTGGTGTTAATAATAATATCGGCGTCCCAGTGACATTCCAGAGCCGTGTCATAGCTTATGAGACCGTCCTTTTTTGTTCTGGAAAGACGGTAAATCTCCCCGGCGCCAAGACTCTTTGCTACGGCAAAAGCGGTTTTGGAGGTTCCTCCGCTTCCGGCTATGAGCACCTTTTTGCACGAAAGGTCAATGCCGTTTTTGAGAATGAGGGCCTTCATGCCGGAAAAATCGGTGTTATAGCCAAAGAGCTTTCCCTCTTTGTTTACAACCGTATTGACCGCTCCGATGGCTCTTGCTGTGTCGCTTATGAAGTCGAGGTAGGGGATGACGTCCTGCTTATAGGGAATGGTCACGTTTATGGCCGTGAAATCCCGCTTTTTAATAAATTCGGGAAAATCCTCTTTTGAGACCTCGGTCAGCCGATAGTCATAATCGGCAAGCTTTGAATGTATTTCGGCCGAAAAGCTGTGTCCAAGCTTTTCGCCTATGCAACCGTATTTCATATGCATTTTGCCCATTCCGTTCCGTATTTAAGTGTCAAAAGGTCGCCCACCGTCAGAGCGGTTATACTGTCCACGACGCTTCTTGCCCGATGGACGATACAAGGGTCGTGACGGCCCTTGGCCTCCAGAATCACCTTTTTGTTTTCAATGAAATCAACCGTTTGCTGCGGTTTTGAGATGGTTGGGGTGGGTTTGATGACCGTTCTGAAGATAATGTCGGCGCCGTTGGTTATGCCGCCGTTTATGCCGCCGTTGTGGTTTGTGGAGGTGACGATTTTGCCATCCTTCAGGTCAAAAAGGTCGTTGGCGTCGCTGCCCCGCATTTTGGCAAAGCCGAAGCCTTCCCCGAATTCCACACCCTTGACAGCCGGAACCGAGAAAAGTCCGTGGGAAAGCAGACTTTCAACCGTATCAAACCATGGCTCGCCCAGCCCGGCCGGAAGACCTGTTACGGCCGTCTCAAGCACTCCGCCCACACTGTCAAGCTGTCTTTTGGCCTTTAGAATTTCCTCTTCCATGGCCTCTCTTTTGCTGTCGTCAAGCACCGGGAAGGCTTTGGCCGAAAGCAGGGCCGTTTCGGACAGGGTGTCTTCAAAATCCCGGTCGCAGATTCCCGCTAGTTCCTTTATATGGGAGCCGATAAAAATCCCCTTTTGTTCGAGGGCGTACCTGACAATGCTCCCCGAAGCCACCAAGCCGGCCGTTATGCGGCCGCTGAAATGGCCGCCTCCGCGATAGTCGCCGAAGCCTTCATATTTGCAAAATCCGGTGAAATCGGCATGACCGGGGCGGGCAATCGACTTCATGGGGGAGTAATCTCCCGATTTTGTGTCGCTGTTTTCTATTCTTATGCAAAGGGGAGTGCCGGTGGTTTTGCCGTTGAAAACTCCGCTTTCAAAGGAAATCGGGTCGGGTTCCCGGCGGGCGGTGGATATCTGCCCGGAGGGACGGCGAAGGGACATCTGGCGGTCGATATACTCGGTGTTTACTTCAATCCCGGCGGGTAGTCCGTCGATGACGGCGCCGATGCTTTTGCCGTGGCTTTCCCCGTAAAGGGTGACGCAAAGAGCGTTTCCAAATGTGTTTTTCATTACTGCACCGTCCTTCTCATCTGCTCTGCAAATTCGGAAAATTCAAGCTCCCGGAATTCAAAACGGCCGATTTGAGGAACATAAACAACGGTTATTTTGTCTCCGGCTCTCTTTTTGTCGTGTCCCATTGCCTCGAGAATGTCGTCGGCCGACACCGTAATCCTTGTGGGAAGACCGAGCTTATTAAGCACCGGCACAAGCCGCTTTCTGGCCTCGGGAGAGCACATATAAACCATACCCATTGCCACACATTCTCCGTGGAAAAGCTCTCTGCGCTTGCTTTCCACTCCGTGGGCAAGGGTGTGTCCGAAATTGAGCACCCGGCGAAGACCGTTTTCCTTTTCGTCCTGCTCAACCACATTTTTCTTTATGCCGATTGCCCGGGAAATGACAAGGTCAAGGTGCTTTTCCAGGGAAAAATCCTCGCGCTCAAAAAGAGAAAAAAGCTCGGCGTCGCAGGTGGCCGCCATTTTTACCGCCTCGGCCAGACCGTTTGAAACCTGGCGGGCAGGGAGGGTCTTTAGGGTGTCGGGGTCGATAAGCACACCCTTGGGCGGCCAAAAGGCACCCACGATATTTTTTATTCCGCAAAAGTCGATGGCGGTCTTTCCGCCCACCGACGAGTCTACCTGGGAAAGGACGGTTGTGGGAATGTTGTAGAAATCAATTCCCCTCATAAAGCTGGCGGCAACAAAGCCCGAAAGGTCTCCGACCACTCCGCCTCCCACCGCCACTACGCAGTCGCTTCGGGTGAATCCGTTTTCCACCATTTTGGTCAGCAGCATTTTATAATTTTCAAGGCTCTTTGACCGCTCTCCCGAAGGAATGGCGGTTATAAAGGGCTCAGAGCAGGCGGCCGCCACGGTTTTGGCATATGCGGCGGGCACGTCATAGTCGGTGACAATGAGAACCTTCCGGTCGAGGTTAAAGAATTCCCCGGCCTTGGAGAGCCCACCGTGCATTATGGTTATTTCATAGCTTCCGCTTTGGGTATTTACCTTCATTCCAATCACTCCTTTGAAAAGCTGCCCAGCACCTTCAGGCCGGAACAGCAGGTAGACAGCTCTTTAAGCATTTCCTTGCCCTGCTCGCTGTTGATGTTGCCGTCGCCCTCGGCGAAGAAATAGTAGGTCCATATGAGTTTTTTGGTTGGACGGCTTTTTAGGGAGCAAAGGTTAAATCCGTGGCGTCCGATGATGTTTATGTCCTTGCCGAGAGCTCCCGCCTCGTTTTGCACCGTGAAAACCATGACAAAATGGTCGTCGTCCTTTGAGGGGACCTTCTCAAGCTTTGAAAATACGGCGAATCTTGTGGTGTTTCCGCCCGATTCGTTTATGTGGGAATCAAGCACCTTAAGTCCGTGCTTTTCGGCCGCGAGCTCGCTTCCTATGGCGGCAATGTCGGTTCGTCCCGACTGGGCAACCTCCAGGGCGGCTACCGCCGTGTTGACCGCTTCGGTGACCTTGAATCCGTGCTTGCGAATATATTCTCCGCACTGTCCAAGCGCCTGGGGATGGCTTGTGACCTCCTTTATGCCGTCAAGGGTTGCGCCTTTGTTTGCAAGGAGGTTTTGCACAATCTCAATTTCCCTGAGCTGGGTGATGTGGAGTCCGCCGAAAAAGGCAAGATCCATGACCTGCCCCACGTCGCCGTTATAGCTGTTTTCGATGGGCAAAACGGCACAGTCACATTCTCCCTTTTCCACCGCCTCATAGGCCGATTTAAAATCGGGGTAGGAGAGGGGATTGCCGTTTTTGAATATCTTTTTGGCGGCAATGTTTGCGAAGGCGCCCTCAACCCCGCTGTATGCGATTTTTATTCCGTCCATGAGGCGGCTTTGGTATCTTTTGGACAGCTCCATGACATACTCGATAAAGTTGACATAGTAATCACGGTAATCCGGGTCGTCCACCCGTTTCGCACCGGCGGCCACGACCTGACGCTCCCGCTCAAAATTAAAGATGGGAAGCCCCCGTTCTTTTTTATACTGTCCAACCTCTTGCAGAAAAGCTCGGCCATCTGACGGTCTATTTCATTTATTTCCTGCCTTGCCCTGTTTATGTCGGCCACAAAAATCCCTCCGATAAATTTCATGAAAAAACCCGCAACCTGTTAATTTGCAGTTTCTGCACATAACAAATTGCGGGCTGTCTGTTAACTTGTAATAAAATCAGCAAGCACACAGACAGTCCGTAATAAAGTAATAATAATAAGAAAAGATATTAAAACGGGGCATATCTGCGTCCTCCTTACTTTTTTGTTTATGTTACTCCTTTTGGAAGGCTTTGTCAAGTGATATTCGCAAAAAAATGCAAAAAAACTTTTATAATTTAAAACATAAAAGCGATAAAGCAAAAATATTTTTTTCTTTTCGACATAATTATCAAACTTTTGGAGGAAAATTGAGGGTGAGATTATAAAAAATATACAAGTAATATTATAATTTGGAATATTAACATCAAAAATAAATTCTAATATAGAATAATAATTGTAGATGAATATGGATTTTGCATAATAATGGATTTTACCTTTCCTTATTTTTGTGATATAATACAATTTGTTACATAATGTACCTTTTTAAAACAGAGGTGATTTTATGGAAAAAAGAGCAACCGATACGTGTATGTATAT
>CABMOR010000084.1 GCA_902388225.1 uncultured Oscillospiraceae bacterium
GGTGTTAGGATTTTTTCAAGCCGCGGCTTTATTATGAGTGTGAGAGCGGTGGCGGCGGCAATTTTTATTCCGTCCCCCAAAAGAAAGGGAACGACGCATACGGCCAGGGCGTACGCAAGCTCCTTGCCTGTCAGAACAAGAAACCAAACCGTTCCGAAAATATAAAGAACCGCTGTTCCGGCCGCCATTGAGATGGGAATCATGAGTTTTTTACTTGAGGCTTTTAAAAGAAGTCCGATTATTATGACGCAGGGAATATATCCTATTATATATCCCCCGGTTAATCCCATAAGCTTTTGAAAGCCGCCCTGAAATCCGGAAAAAACAGGAACTCCCACCCCGCCGAGTCCGATATAAACAAGAATGGCCGGAAGGGATATTTTAAGATCTGCCGAGGCGGCCACAAAGTATACCGCAAGGGTGGCGAGAGAAATGGGAATAGGTCCTATTTGCAGAGAAAAGGGGGCGAGCACACACACAAGCGCCGAAAGAAGGGCGGTAAATACAATATGTTTTGTTTTCATCAGTTTTTCACCTTGGAAATTACGGCCGCAATAAGCAGAGCCAGCATATTGACCGCCACGATGGAAGCGCCAACCGGCAGGTCGAGGAAAAAGGACAAAACAAGTCCAATAAGGAAGCAGATAACCGACACAAAGGAGGACACCACCACCACCGATTTAAAGCTTCTAACAAGCCTTTTGGAAATCAGGGCGGGGAAAATTATAAGACTTGCAATGAGAAGGGTGCCCATCATTCTCATCCCTATAACCACCGTAATGGCCGTGAGCAGGGAAATGAAAAACTGATAAAGGGTGACGTTGATGCCGCAGGCCTTGGCGTATACCTCGTCATAGGTCACCATAAAAAGGCGGTTATATAGCAAAATGAAGGCGGCAATAACCACCAAACCCAGCGGAATACTCAGATAGAGATCGGCGTCGGTGGTACCCAGAATACTTCCGAACATATAACTGTATACGTCGACATTCATGCCTCCGGCAAGATAGGTTATAATAATCCCCACCGACAGTGCCCCGGTGGAAACCACACCTATTGCGGTGTCTCCGTTGCCTCCGCTTTTTTGGCTTATAAGCATTATGGCAAAGGAGGCGACAGCCACAATGGGCATGGAGACATAGAGAGGAGACCAGCCCAAAGCAATGGCCAGCGACAGCGAGGCAAAGCCTATATCCGCAAGCCCGTGCCCGATAAGTGCGTAACGTTTAAGCACCAGAATAACTCCAAGCAGAGCGGCGCAGACCGAAATGACCGTTCCTACAATAAGCGCACGTAGCATGAACGGCTGGGAAAGGGAAGACAGGAATTCAGTCATGATGGCACCCCCTGTGATGATGGTAAAAATGCCATGCCTCGGCGTCGCCGTCAAATTCAATCTTCTGATTTATAACCACTACCCGGTCGGCATATTTCCCAATCTCCTCCATGTCGTGGGAAACCATTACCACCGTCATACCCCTTTTGTTAAACCCTTTGAGCATGGTGTATATTTCGGCGGAAATTTGAGCGTCAAGCCCGGCGCAGGGCTCGTCCAAAAAGAGCAGGCGGGGATTTCGGCAAATAGAACGGGCAATCATCACCCTCTGCTGCTGTCCTCCCGACAGGCATCCTACCCGCTTTGAGGCGATTTTTTCAATACCCATGGTCTCGATAGCTCGGCGGGCAAGCTCCTTATCCTCCTTGGAATAGAAGGTGCAAAGCCGCTTTCCGCTTTTTTGTGTTCCGGTTAGAACCACCTCTTTGACCGTGGCCGGAAAACCCTTCTCCACGGGATTCTGTTGCGGAAGATAGGAAATTTCATCGGGAGAAAGAGGGGTGGAAATACTCCCCTTGTCAAACGGGACAAGTCCCATAACGGCCTTTAAAAGGGTTGATTTACCCGAACCGTTATTGCCCACAAGGCAGAGATACTGACCCTCCTCCACATCGAGACTGACATTTTCCAATGCGGGCACTCTGCCGTAGGAGACGGTCAGATCCTTGACCGAAAGAATGTTCATTGCAAAAGACCCTTCTTCAGATTTTCTAAATTTCGTTTCATAATGTCCACAAAGGAGACTCGATTGTCAAAATCTATCTTGGACAGATTGTGTCCGGTGCTGAATTCAAGCAGCTCACAGCCGGTTGCGTCGGCTATGGAGCGGGCAACCTTGGGGTCGGCAAGCTCCTCGTGGAAAATATATTTAATGTCGTTTTGCTTTATATAATCGGTAATTTCGGCAACCGTTCTGGAGCTTGGCTCGACATCGGTTGTGCAGGAAGTATATACCGTTTTATAATTGAGATTATATGCATCGGTAAAGTAGGTATAGGCGAATCTTCCGCCGAAAACAACCGACCTTTGGCCTGCATTTTGAACGGTTTGAGAAAATTCCCCGTCAAGCTCTAAAAGCTGTTGCTTAAGTTCGGCGGCATTACCTTCAAAATGCTCCTTGCTTTCCGGCATTTTCTCCACAAGAGCCTTTTCAATTTTCTCAACCATTGTCACGGCGTTTTTCATATCCAGCCACATATGAGGGTCCTTGTCGTCGCCGTCTATGTCTTCCTTTAGGTCTATGCCCTCCGAAAGGTTTATAACTTGATTTTGCTCCCCCATGGAAGCGCTGTTCATCACCTTTTGCACCCAGGGCTCCATCTGATCGCCGGTGTATATAAAAAGGTCGCTTTGGCCAATGGCCGTAATGTCACGGACGGTAGGGTCGTAGGAATGAGCCTCCACCCCGGGGGAAAGAAGCAGTCTTACCTCCGCCCTGTCCCCTGCGATTTTTTGAGCGAAATCATATTGGGGAAACAGGGTGGTTACAATGCTGAGCTTTTCGGCACTTTGCCCGTTGTCACGTGAGCTGCATCCTGAAAGGCAAAAAGCCACTGTAAACGACAAAACGGCGCAAAGAAAAAGGTATAAAAATTTTTTCATTGGTTACTCCTCTATGCTTTTTGTGGCCTTGGCGTTAAGGTCCATACCGGAAGTGTTTTTTGCCGAAAGCTCGTAAAAGCCCTGAACCCCGACCATGGCGGCGTTGTCGGCGCAATATTTAAGCTCGGGGCAGAAAAGGTCCTTTTTGCGGTCCTTGCATGCCTTTTCAAGCTCTCTGCGAAGGAGAGAGTTGGCCGAAACCCCTCCCGCACCAGCCACCTTGTCAAACCCAAATCGGTCGGCGGCAAGCATGGTTTTTTTAACCAGAATGTCGCACACCTTTTTGCGAACACAGGCCGAAAGGTCTTCTTTTGAATAGCTTTCGCCCTTTTGGCCGGCGTTATGAATAATGTTTATGACGGCGGTTTTGAGCCCCGAAAAGCTGAAATCAAAGGGATTTCCGTCGACCTCAGGAGTGGGGAGACGATATTTTTCGGCATTACCCCTTTCGGCCACCTTGTCAAGCTCGATTCCTCCCGGATAACCCATACCCATTGCCCTGGCGGTCTTGTCGAAACATTCTCCCGCTGCGTCATCACGGGTCCGCCCAATCACCTTAAATTTTGTATAGTCCTCCACCGCCACAATCTGGGTGTTTCCGCCCGAGACCACAAGGCAGAGATAGGGCGGCTCAAGCTGGCTGTGAGAAATGTAGTTGGCGGCAATGTGTGAACGAAGGTGGTGCACTCCGCAAAGGGGCTTTCCGGTGGAAAGACAGATGCCTTTTGCAAAGTTCACCCCCACAAGGAGGGCTCCGATGAGTCCGGGGAAGGCGGTGACCGCCACTGCATCAACATCGTCAAGGGTAATCCCGGCCTGTTCAAGGGCGGTGTTTGTTACATATACTATGTTTTCGGAATGTCTTCGTGAGGCGATTTCCGGAACCACCCCGCCGAAAATACGGTGTTCCTCCACCTGGGAAGCCACCACAGACGAAAGCACCGTCCGCCCCTCAGTAACGGCGGCGGCGGTATCGTCGCAGGAAGATTCTATTGCGAGAATTTTCATGTCAACCTTAATTTCCTTTGTTCTTTTTATAAATAATATTAAGTCCTTCTAACAGCAAATCACAGTCAAGCAAGAAGTTTCGCTTACAGTGTTTCACCACCGAGGCCGCCCGTCCGCCGGTTGCGACGAGGGTGGCCTTTTGACCGAGGACTTCTTCAATTCGGTCGGCCATTCCGTCCATCATGGCGGCGGTGCCGTATATAAGGCCCGACTTCATGGAGGCCACCGTGTTAGTGCCTATGACCTCCTCGGGGTTTTCAAGGTCGATATAAGGAAGCTGGGCGGTTTTTGATGCCAAGGCGTCAAGAGAAATTCCCATTCCGGCAGAGATAGTTCCGCCAAGGAATTCTCCCTTTTGGTTTATGACGCTTATGGTGTTGGCCGTGCCCATGTCGAAAACAATGCAGGGCAAAGGATATTTTGCCACGGCGGCCACCCCTCCCACCACAAGGTCGGCTCCAAGCTGCGCCGGGTTGTCAATTTTAATGTTGAGTCCGGTTTTGACCCCGGGACCGACAATACAAAGGGGAAGATTTAAAATCTTTTTGACGGCAAATTTAAGAGCCTCGTTAACGGCCGGAACTACCGATGCCGCCACAGCTCCTTCAAAGCTGTCAAAGCCGATACCCTCTATCTTTATAAGATTATAAAGGTCGGCGGCATACTGATCGCCTGTTCGGGAAAGATCGGTGGACATTCTGACCGAGTTGACAAGGCGGTCGTTTTCAAAAAAACCGATTGTGGTACAGGTGTTTCCCACATCGACGGCAAGTATCATAAGATCACACTTCCCAAAATATAATATCACCTAATTTTATCATACTTCTATATAAAAATCAATATTCACAGCCAAAAGAAAAAACCTGCCTAAATACAAAAAGCCCCTCCCAAAGAGGGAGGGACTTGGAAAAGCTGATTTCAGCTATTATCAGCGTTGAGTTTTCTGTACAAATGCGATAATCATCAATGATGAAGTGCTGCCGCAGGGGTCTGTGTAAACTGTGCGTAAGTATCGGTTGCAACATTCGCTGCATCGTACATACCGTTAATGTTTACATAGATCATACCGTCAGCCATCGTGGAAACAGGGGTATTGTCATGGTTATAGAAGGTATTTCCGCCGCAGGTTACATTTGCGAATGCCTCGATGTCATCAACATCGATAACAGCGTTACGGCAAAGATCAACACCGATAAACTTGTTGTTGGTGATAACGGCGGTGTACTTACCGGAAGCAGCGGTATTCTGGATATGGAGCATACGCTCTACCTTTGTACCGCCCACTTGTGCGTAGGTTACGGTTCCGTCAACAACAAAGGTACAGTTGGTAACGATAACCTCTGCACCGTCCATGGGTGTGATCTGGATGCATTCCCACTGGGGGTTGGTGAAGGTACAGCCGTCAAATACTACTTTGCCCTCAAGTTTGCTTGCATAAACGCTGGAAGCTTTGTTGTTGTCCCAAACCGGATTTGCAAAGTTTACATTTTTAAAGTTAACGTTTGCGGTAGGTGCAACGTATACTTCCTTTGAACTGATAATTGAATTGCCGTCGCCGACAACTTCCACATCACCGCTGAAGGTAACTGCGGATGTCAAAGCAATGTCGCTGCCAAGACGAACGTCTTTACCAGCTGCAAGTGCTTGTTTGAGTTCTGTTTCGTCGGCGACCACAACCGGGTACTCCGCACCCTGGTCGTAAGTATTGCCGTTGCTGTCATTTTCGTAGGTGTACTGGGTAGCAACGACGGTAATGCCGATTCCGTCGATGGACTTGCCCTGATACTCGTTGCCTGCGTCTTCTTTCATGTGACCGGAGATTGTAAGAGTGTTAGAAGCGCCTGCGGCAAGGGGATGATCGGCATCCAAAGCTGTATCGTTGATAGTCCACTCAATCGCCTCATTCAGCTTTGCATCGCCCTGGATGCCGCTGATGACAATCTTGTACTTAAGTGCAAGATTGCCGTTGTTCTTGATCTGTACGGGCTGAAGCTCATATGTACAGCCGGGTTCCCAGAGGATTTCGCTTTGTGCTCTGTTGTCGGCAGTTTTCCATTTGAGAGTCTGACCCTCAACTGACGCGCCGCTTTCGTCAAGCAGCTGAACATCAAGCGTACCTGCCTGGATTTTGTTTACCGCTGTCGAAGCCGAGTCGGTAAACCACGCAAAAGTTGTTCCGATAAGCATTGCAACGCAGATGAACATTGCAATAACCGAAGACAACA
>CABMOR010000085.1 GCA_902388225.1 uncultured Oscillospiraceae bacterium
CGTTAGTCCACCCTGTAAACATATTTGTAAAGGGTGTTTTTTATGCTGTCAAATTGACCCGGCGTGATTTTTCCTATGGAGGTCATGATTTTTAAGGGAAGGGAATTTTGTCCTTCGGCGAGAGGGGGCTGAATATAATCATAATGATTAAGATACATTCCGTTTCGTTCGTAAAAGGCTATCCTCCGACATGACTTTTCGTTTTCGGGCGGCTCAACCTCAAGACAGACCGGCTTGTCAAAAGCCGACATGACCTGTCCGAGCATTTTCGAGCCGGTTCCCCTTCCCCGGCAGTCGGCCCGAAGGGCAAAATGCTCGATATAGACAAAGTCTTCAAATTCCCAAAGAGCCATAAACCCCATTATCTTTTCTTCCTCCCCCTCAAAAAACACCTTATACTCGGGAATTTCAAAAAGCTTTAGCTGCTGCTCTCTTGGACGGTGCTCGTCGGCCGGAAAGCTTTGTTCCAAAATTTCAAACATTTCATCAAAGCGGTCTGCAAAAAGACGCTGCATTTTTTCTCCTACTTTCCAACACAGAAATTGTGAAATACATTGTTTGCAACCTGCTCGGTAACCCGTTCCCCGCTCAGTTCCATCAGGGCCGCCAAACAGTCGTCAAGACAGACCGAAACAGCGTCAAGAGTTATGCCGGAATTTACGGCCATGGCGCTTTGCTCAAGACTTCTCAAGGCCGAAAGGGCACATTCAAGCTGACGCTCGTTTGAAATCAGGGCGGCGGACGGGTCGAAATTTTGAAGAGAGAAGAGCTTTTCCACCTCTTTTGACAGGATCTCTACGCAACAGCCGTCCTTGGCGGAAATCCGTACGGTATTTGAAAAATTCTCGTAAATGTAGTTCTCGTCCAGCCGTCCTTCAAGATCGGTCTTGTTTATGACGGCAATGGAAGGCCTGTCCCGGCAAAGCTCTGTTAAACGCCTATCTTCATCCGAAAGCTCCTTTGAGCGGTCGAATACGGCCAGCACAAGCTGAGCCTGGCCGGCTCTCTTCCTCGCTCGATCGATACCGAATTTTTCCACCGGGTCGTCGGTTTTTCTAAGACCTGCCGTATCGGAAACTTTAAGCAAAACGTCCCCCAACCTGACATCCTCGGTAATGACATCTCTGGTTGTCCCCTCGATTTCGGTGACTATCGAGCTTTCCCGACCGCAAAGAAGGTTCATAAGTGTGGATTTTCCGGCGTTTGTTCGGCCGGTTATGACCGTGTCAATACCGTTCTTGACAATCTGACCGCGGTCAAAGGTGCTTATAAGTTTTTGAAGTCTTGCCTTGACCGATTCAATGCGGGAGAGAAGCGCCCCGTTTTCAACCTCGGGAATATCCTCCTCGGGGAAATCCGCCCACGCTCCAAGCCAGGCCGCCACCGAAAGAACCTCCTCCTTTATTTGGGAAAGCTCCCTTGAGAGAGCTCCGTCATGGGCAAAAAGAGCCGCCTTTGCCGCGTCCTCGCTCTTTGCGGATATAATATCCATGACGGCCTCTGCCTCGGTCAAATCCATTTTGCCGTTGAGAAAAGCCCTCTTGGTAAACTCGCCGGGCTCGGCAAGGCGGGCCCCGTTTTCAAGGCAAAGACGCAGTATCTTTTTCAGCACAACGGTTCCTCCGTGGGCCGAAAGCTCGACCACATCCTCGCCGGTATAGCTTTTTGGTGCGGCAAAGACAAGGGCGATGACCTCGTCCACAGGGGTCTCCCCGTCAAAAACATGTCCGTAAAGGGCGTGATACCCCTCAGTATGCAGGATTTTTTTGCCTGATTTTGACCTGAATATTTTGTCGGCCACATTTCTGGCCGACTCTCCCGATATTCTGACTATGCCGATTCCTCCCGCCGAAGCGGCGGTGGATATTGCGGCGATGGTATTGCCTTCCACTTTTTCCCCCAAGTTTCAGACCGCCCGAAAGAAATCTTTCGGGCGGAAAATTTATTTCACCTTTTTCCCTGCATCCACCACTCGTACAACAACCGGGCAGAGCAGAACATTGACTGCAAGCTCTATAACAAAGTTAATTCCCACAAATCCGACAAGCATATACATTCCGACGTTTTCCACGCCGGCCGCAGCCGCCCACCCCTTAACGGTGTCCAAAAAGAAGGCCCAGCATCCCAAAAGGAATATGCCGGTATTCACCACCGGAGCCGTAACCGCGGCAAGCGCCGTTCCGAGAATCTTGCTTTTTTTCTCGGCAAGCTTATATACGAGACCGGCACAAAGACCTGCAAGGGTACCCTTTGCAGGACAGAGAATTACCGCACCCGGAGCGTTCACTGCCAAAAAGGCCGCTGCGTCTCCCGAAAAAAGAACAGCCGCACCGAAGATAAATCCAAGCCACGCTCCCGCACCGGCTCCGTAAAGAGCCGCACCGACCACAATAGGCAAAAGCACCAGCGAAATCGAAAAGGTTCCAAAACGGATAGCCCCTCCCACAAGCTGGAGCACGATGACTATGGCGGTCATAAGGCCGAGTCCCGCAAGGGTTTTTGTGTTTACCTTTTTCATAAAATAACCTCCTGCTGCTGTTCCTTACGGATACAGCGCAATTTATTTGCAAGCGCTTTTGCGCATTGCTACATTATAGATATTTTGCCCACTGCTGCCTGAAGTATCATAAGGGCGTCGGTTGCAGTAACCCTACGGTTGCCGTCGGCGTCGGAAAGGGCTTTGCTCAAAACGCCGTGCTCCGTCTTTCCCACCGCCTGCTCAAGGGCTCTCAGGGCATCGGTAGCGGTCAGACTGCCGTCAAAATCGTTGTCTCCGAGTATAGGTTCGGTAGACACAAAAATGTAATTCTTCTCGCTTATATTTCCGACGGCGTCGGAACATCCGACTGTCATTATATCACCATTCTGCTTGGTTGTACAGTAGAATTTTTTATTAAATTCCGAACATCCCGCTCCAAGCTGAACATATACCTCGTCTATAAAGAGAAATACCTGCGTACACCGGGCGTCCCTTCCGCTCACCGAAACAATTCCGTCATGGTCAGAAAACTTTACAACACCCTCAAATTCGCCTTCAAGCCTCTGCGCCAGCCAGTCGGGAACTTCCTCCTTTTCAAGGTCGGTTTCAAAATACGGAGCCTGGCGGTCATACAGAATGACCAGCGTTCTGTCGGCCACCCTTTGACCGTCCTTTTTTGCAATTATTCTAAATGGGGTGTAACTTCCGCTTTTTAAATAAAAATCATACTCAAAAAGTCCGTTAAGGCCGAGCTCAACCGAAGTCCCGTTTATTTCAAGGCTGTCGGCATCCACATTGACCTTTCCGAAATCGGTATAGGTAATGTATTCTCCCTCCTCCCCGTCCGACTTGCCGGAAAGAGTTGTGAAGGTTTCGGAAAATGAGGAAAACTCAATATCGCCGTTTCCGAAGGAGGGCTGTTCCGGCCGATCTTCGGGCAAGGGCTCATCTGAAGCAGAATAGGTATAATCGGTCACCGAAAAGGGCAATAAATGTCTCTCGGTGGCCGCTCCCTCAAAATAAAGCTTTGTTTCCACCGCCGCAATATAATTTCCGTTTAAAAGTTTATAAATTTCTCCGGTTTTTGGATTGTATCCGAATGCGTCAAAGCCCAAGCCCGAGCCAAAAAGCGAAGCCTTTTTGTCTACCGGATTTGCGTCGCTCTGTTCATACATATCAAAATATTGATCTTTGGCCGGAAAAGCCAAATATGCCACATTTGATATAAACTCCATATTTTCGGTGTATATATCCACCTTCACATATTCCGCAGATCTCAGCTGGAAAAAGAAGGGGAAAAGATAATCGTTGACTCCGTCGCCGTTTGCGGATATGACCGAGTTTTTTACATACTTCTCCCCGTCAAAGGAATAAAGCGCAAGGCCGGTTTTGTCGTCCCTTGTGCTTATGACCGGGTCGGCGTCCCAATCTCCGTAATATCCGAGATATGGACAGGAAATTTTCGTTTGCTCTCCCTCAAAATAAATGTGTCCGGTAATATACTTTCCAAGGGGAACATCCTCCCCCACATTAAGCCGAACATCAAAAACCGTCGAGCCAAAGGCCGGCACTGTCACGGTTTGCTTGGAAAGCATAAGCCCCGTTCCTGCATAATTTTGCCTCGAATCGGCGTTTTCCGCCATCTCCTGTCCGGCATGAACCGACAATGTAATATCCTTTTGTGAAATGTTAAGAAGTGTGATGGAGGCCGAAGCCGTTTTTGAAATTTCCGAAAACTCAATAAGCCCCGTGCCGTTGTCGGAAAGGGCAATGACATTGTTTGAGAGCGCCCCTTGTATATTAAGCACCCCCGCCGCCTGCTTGGTGTTAAAGTCGTCGATGGGAAGGGCGGCATTTTCAAGCATGGCCACCGTTAAATCGTAAGCTTCCCTTCCACCGTAGCCTGCGGTTTTGAGCCTTTTTAAAACAAGCGCCGCCGCAGATGCGGTAATGGGGGAAGAAAAAGATGTCCCCGACTTTTGAGAATAGCCCTCGTTGTCGGCCGAAAGCACCGATACACCCGGGGCAATCAGTTTGTTGCCAAATGACAGGTCGGAATTGGGACCGAAGGAGGAAAAAGATGCCACGCTGTTTTGGTTTAGGGCGCCAACTGACAAACAGTAGCCCAAATCTCCGGGGGTGGACATAACGCCGTTGTCGATACCGGTGTCCACCGATTTGTTGGCATTTCCTTCGTTTCCCGCCGCCGAAACAACCACAACGCCCTTTGACCGGGCATATTCTATGGCCGAGGAATAACAGTTTTCATTGTCGGTTATGCCTCCGGGGCTTCCAAGGCTGAGATTTATTACATCGGCTCCAAGGTCGACGGCATCCACAATGGCCTTGGCCACCAAAAAATCCGATGTGCTGTCCTCCCCTTCGCCAAACACCCGCATAAGAAAAAGCTGGGCATTTTTTGCGTAGGAAGCAACCGTCCCGCTGTTCCCCGCCGCAAGGGCGGCCACATGCATACCGTGGGAACCGTTTTTTTCTTCCTTTATGATGTAGTTTCCGTCGGCATAATTAAAATAGAAGGGTATTTTTTGATTATAATAAGATCCGTATCCCAAAAGACCGATTTTATCTTCCATTTCCTCCCGATCAAAGGCAACCTCAACGTCCTCGTCAAGCGTCATGGTTTCGTGATCGGGATTAAATCCGCTGTCAATGACGGCAATAACCGTTCCCGCTCCGTCATCCGAAATTTCCCCTTGAAAAACATCGGATGTCCCCGACAGGCTTTCCGAAACGGTCTTTGGCAGTTGCACAAAACCGGGAGTATAAAAGCTTTCTATAAATTCGAGGTTTTCGGCCTTGACAAGACAGTCGGCAGGCGCTTTGACGGTTACCGAAGAAATCCTTCCGTTAACCGAAACCACCTCTACCCCCGTCTGAGAAAGCCGATAAAGAGCTTCCGAAATTTCGGTACCCTTTTTCAAGGTGAGGTTGACGGTTTTACAGTCTTTTTGCTGTTTTTCCTCGCATTTATACGGGCAAAAACCCGTAAAACTCAGAAAAACCGCCCCACATAAAATCAGAGATACAATTTTTTTCATTTCTTTTTCAGAATTCACCCGATACTCTTGAATAATGGTAAAGATATTGCTGAGCGATTCCGGCATAAGGGACAAATTTGCCGTCAAGCCCCTCCGGGAAAAGCTCGGCCATTACCCGTTTTATCCACACATCGCTTGGGAAGGAATCCATTCTCCCCATGGAAAAAAGAAGAACACAGTCGGCCACCTTTTTGCCGACCCCCTTTATTTTGCACAGCTCCTCTTCGGCCTGCTCAAGGGAAATGTCTGCCGGTAAATTCAGATTTACCTCTCCTTCATATACCTTTTTTGCGGCATCCATGAGATATTTGACCCGAAACCCCGCCCTTAATGGAGCAAAATCCTCGGCCTTCATGGACGCCACCGCAGAAACCTCCGGAAAGGCATATTCCCCCTCTCCGAGAGGTCTTCCGAATCCCTCGCAAAAACGCCTTATAATTCCCTTTATGCGGGGAATGTTGTTGTTTTGGGAAATTATAAAAGAGCAAAGCGTCTCAAAGGGCTCCTGATTAAGAATATGTATTCCGGCGGCA
>CABMOR010000086.1 GCA_902388225.1 uncultured Oscillospiraceae bacterium
TCATGGGAATTTTTGACCAGAAATAATTTTCTGTAAATTTTACCGTATATTGCCCTTTTGCTAAACCGTCAAATGGGTATAAAGAGAATATAGACTTAAATCAAAACAGACCTTGAAATTTTTTCTCGGTCTGTTTTTTGCGGTTAAATATGAAAAAACGGCTGAAAGGGTTTGTGTGGGTTTGAAAATACGATTTATTTGTTTGGCAAAATATTTAAGCATTTAATTGTTGTGCAAAAAATGCGCGGCACCGGGTTTTTAGACCCTGTGCACGCGCCAACAACAAAAAGGGAATAGGGTATGAGGGAGTTGTATAAGTATAATAGCACAACTTACATAAAATGTAAATAGGACAAGAAATATTTTTTAAATAACTTTTCGCAAAAAAGCCTTGAATTCGACAAATGGATTTGTTTATTATGGAACAAAAAGTTAATAAAAATTATAAAAAATATCTTTATTTTTTATGCTAAATATGGTAAGATGTAAGTGGCAAAGAAAATATATTGAAAGATTTTCTTTTGCCAAGTTTCTTCAAGGAGTTGAAATGTATGAACATCACTATTACCGGACGCAAATTCATTCTCAAGGACAGCTTCCGTAAGTATGCACAACAGAAAATGAAGAAAATTGAGCGTATTTTCGGGGATACGGCCGACGCTAAAATCACCGTAACGGTGGAAAAGGACCGGCAGACCGTGGAAACCACCATAAATAAGGACGGCGTTTTTTACCGCTCGGAAAATACAGCCGACCGAATGGAGGATGCTCTTGACAAAACAATAGACGACCTTGTAAGGAAGCTTCGCAAGAACAAGGCCCGTGTGGAAAAAAAGCTCAGGTCGGGAACTCTTGATTTTTTTGACGATTCGGAGGATTATACCGAAGACGAAGAGGATATTAAGATAGTCAAAAACAAGCATTTTTCGGTCATGCCCATGGACGCCGAGGAGGCGGTCCTTCAGATGAATCTTCTCGGACATCAGTTTTTTATATTCCGGGAGATGCACACAGGGGACATAAATGTTGTTTACCGCCGTAAGGACGGAAACTACGGTTTGATTTGTCCCGAGGAATAAAAGCATAAAAACCCGCCGTATCCAAAAGAAAACGGCGGGTTTAGTACAATTTAGAGATTTGCAAATATTTCGCTTCCTGTTTTGCGAATCCATCTATCAAGCAGTAGTGTCAGTGCTGCTGTTACAAGTGTTACGATGAGAATAAAGGGAATAAAGCCCACGGTGTTTCCAAGGAGGAAATATGCCAACCCAAGAAGAATGGGATAGGCAAATCCAAAGAGCAGGGAAAAGCCCACACAACCGCTTTGTTTTATAACGATTATTTCAGAGGTCCAGCTTAGATTTGGCATTTTCAGACCCATGAACATTGCAAAAGCGGCGAAAAGCAGGACAAAAAGCTGTGGGAAAAGGATTATAAATGCCTTTTGTACTATGGAAAAAGAGGAGGTAAAGGCGGCGCAAAGGGAACAAAACAGGGTAGGCGGCGAAGTCAGGACTATTTGCACAAGAAGCTTTGATTTTATGGCTTTATAGGGGGAAAGGGGAAGTGACTGTAAAAGCCAAATGCTTTTTCCTTCCAAGGATACCGACGGTGCGGCCATGTTGTTCATGGTGGACATCAGGCATATAATAAAGGTCAGAATGGCTGCCGAAAAATCGGTTGAAAGCCCGAACATAGGTAAAATGTTTTGGAAAATCTCAACTCCCTTAAAAAGCAGAGCCACACCGGCAAAAAGAAGAAACAGTATTCCAAATCCGCAGTTCAACATGTATCCGGAACTTGAAGTGAATCGGCGAAGTTCTTTGAAAAATAGGGCATTACCGGCAGATTTGCTCTTTGAGGACTGTCCCTTATATGTTTTATTTCCGGCTTTGGCTGTGGAGGTGGCTATCTTTAAAAAGCTGCGGGAAATTATATAGACCGTAATGGCGAAAAACGCAAGCACTACTGCCGAAATCCCAATACAGGCGAGAGCATCTCCGGTGGGAGCCTTTCCGAATATATAGATGGGATAGGCGGCGGTTTTGATTTTCTCACCGTAAACAACGGCATTGGAAATAAGGTCTTGAATAAGACTTTGAGCCTTGAAATACAGTAAATAATAAAGACCGATAAAAAGCAGGGAGGAAAGAACCGTTACAAAACTCTTGTTTTTAAGCTTCAGGCTGATTTTCGCCACGGCATATCCCAAAATGCAGGAAAGGGTCATTACCGAGACCGAAATCATCAGTATAAAAATAAGTCCTCCGATTATACTGCCAGCCGAGCATTTGACAAGCAGAATATAAACCGCTGCCGCAGGTACGGTCACGGTTGCCGAATATATCAGGCCCATAATGTAAACCCCAAGAAGGCGGGATGCTATTATGCTGCTTACCGGGATGGGACATGAAAGCAAAAGGTCGTTGTCTTTGGAAAGATAGAGTCCCGAATAGGTGTTGAAAACACTTCCGAAAGAACCTAACAGCAGCGCAATAAGACCCATAATGGCAAAATACAGCCAATCAAGTCCAACCGATGACAGGGCCCCCGCCATGACAAGCGATAGTCCGGTAAACATTCCGCCGATAAGTCCCACAATGAGAAGGACAAAAATAATAATGTACCCCGCCGTTGCGGCAGATGACCGAGCCTTACCTGTTTTGGGATTGTAAAGATAACTTCTGAAAATTTCGCTGATTTGCTTTTTTAAGAGGGTTTTTATCACTGTTCTCCCTCCAGTTCAAGAAACACCTGTTCAAGCGATTCGTCCCCTTTGACCTCTTCCATTGTACCCGAGCGAATGAGCTTTCCGTCCTTTATAATGGCCACCTTGTCGCACAGCTTTTCAGCCACCTCGAGCACATGAGTGGAGAAGAATATGGCTCCACCGTTATCGCAAACCTCTCTCATCATTTCCTTGAGCAGATGAGAAGCTTTTGGATCGAGACCCACAAAGGGTTCATCCATAATTATAAGCTTTGGATTATGTATCCATGCCGAAATTATTGCGAGTTTTTGCTTCATTCCGTGAGAATATGAGGCGATGGGTTGGGAGAGGTTTTCGGTAAGGTTAAAGGCGTCGGCATATTTGTTTATGCGTTCCTGCCTTACCGAGCTTTGGATACCGAAAATATCGGCAATGAAATTCAAAAACCTGATTCCGGTCATATAGTCGTAAAGGTCGGGGTTGTCGGGAATATATGCAATTTGCCTTTTACAGCCGATGGGGTCGGATTTTATCGACCTGCCGTCAATAAGGATTTCCCCCTCCTCAAACCTTAAAATACCCACAACCGATTTGAGTGTTGTGGTCTTTCCGGCTCCGTTGTGCCCGATAAATCCGTATATTTCACCGGGAGAAATGTGGAGGTTAAGATCGTCTACCGCCGTTTGCTCTCCGAATTTTTTTGTCAAATGTTCTATTTTAAGCATGTTTACCTCCGAAAAAAATCGATTATTTTATGTCCACACCGCCGAAAATGCAGGTGGCGGTTATATAAAGGGTATATTCTCCGTTGGATTTAAGCCTTCTTTTGTCTTCTGCTCCGCCGAAAAAGCTGGTTGAGCTGACAACAACCCTGATATTCTCCGGAACGGTAATATCCACACCGCCGAAAACAGCCGTGGCGCGAAGGGTTTTATCTCCGTCAAAGATAGCTCCTCTCAGGTCGCATTCAACCCCTCCGAAAACAGCGCATAGATCGGCTCCGTCAAAATTTTCACCAACATAGTCAAGTTTACTTCCTGAAAAGACGGCCGTGCCGACCTTTTGCCCGTCGGTAGGAGTAAATTTCTTAAAATCCCCATTCTTTGTTTGACCGACAATACTTCCCACAATTATGCGAATACCGATTATAATTATAACCGCCGGAATGAGAAGCTTCCAAAAAACCGAATAGCTCAGCACACCACGAGCGCAAAGCATTAGAAGCACGCCAACGCAAAGACCGATAATGCTTCCGGTTTTATCCCGGTCGGTTATAAGGCCGATAAAGCATGGGACAATAATAAATAAGGTCCACCAACCGGTGAAAAAGGTGTTAACCGAAATGATTTCCAAAGCTGACAAAGAAAAAATTATTCCCGCCGCAACAAGAGCGATTCCCCACAAAATTCCGTTTAATTTTTTCATAATTACACTCCTTAAAACATTCGTTTTAAATCAACTGATTTAATTATAAATCCTCAAAAGAAGTTTGTCAAGAAAAACATTGAGGCACATTAGAAATCACAAAAAAGCGTAGTGTGCAAAAAATATTAAATTTTATAAGCAAAAAAAGTATGTAATGGAATGGCATATATTACGAAAGGACAGAAATTTTTGCGGTACAAAAAAATTCTCAAATACGGTTATGCAAATAAAGCTGTTGAGTGTAAACATCCATAAATCTTTTTTACAACCGCAAAAAGGGTTGAAGTAACCTTTTATCTTAAAAGCCGAAAAAGCTTATTTTCGGAAAAAAGATAATAGATAACAGATAAGAATATAACCCTGAGAAATTCCTTTTTAAGGCTTTGGCGGGAGCGATTGATGAATCTAAAATCTAATAAATAAATCAAAAAAAGAACCTCAACCACGCTTTTGCGTGTCAAGGTTCTCTACTGCCACGGGTTAGTAAAAAAGATGCCGGTTAAAATATGCTGATGTGAACTTGAACCCACAAGCCTAATCACGGCTTGACGGTATTTATAGTGTTACTCGCTGATACGGTTTTTCCATTTACTGTACACTACCGTTCCAAGTATACCTGCAACAGAAGCAACCAGCAGGGATACCCACAGAAGCGTATTGCTGTTATCGCCTGTCTGCGGATTTGTGGTATCCTTGCCGCCCGTCGGCGTCGTAGTCTCTGTTTTATCTCCTTCGGTCGGTTTTGTCGGCTCCGAAGCTGCTTTTACCTCAAAATTTGTACTGCACTCGCCGTCGTTATAGACAACGGTCAGGGTGTGATTGCCGACAGAGAGCGTGTTGAGGTAATCGGCTTTTAATGTGATCACCGTAGAGTCGGAAACCGCCGTATAATTCTTCGCGTCAATCAGCGTACCGTCCACCTTCACGCCGGTGAATTTGCTGAAATCACCGTTTGCACGGAAAACAAGCGTTTTGTCGCTGTTCTTCGCCAAGAACCGTTTATGCCTTCGATAATACTAAGAGAGATTAAACGCAAGGCGCACAGCTCCACGGCTGTGTGTCATTTTAAATTGATTTTGTGTTCCATCCTTCAAGAATAAAGTCTTGAACCCGTGCAAGACTTGATATTCTGAGTGAAACCCCCAAGGTAGGAGGAGGTTTCAAAACAATAGCCTTTGAAAGCCAGTGCATAACAGCAACCAATTACGAGAAGGTTTTCAGGGACAACATATAACGCTTCACAAAAAGAGAAAAAGCCGAAACCCCTTGTAAATGAAGGACTTACGGCTTTTGCAAACAAAAAAGTCACCTCGTAAAGAGATGACTTCTTTGTATCAACGAATGTTGACTTTTATGGCAGGGGTGGAGGGACTCGAACCCCCGGCACGCGGTTTTGGAGACCGCTGCTCTACCAGCTGAGCTACACCCCTAAATTCGGCTACTCCAAGATTATACCATAACAAAGAAAAAAGTCAATACTAAATTTCCCCCTTTTTGTTAATAAATTCGGTTTTTTTATTCTTGTAAAATCGAGAAATTAAATTGTTATTTTAGAAAAATAAGTGATGAATAAAAAATTTATTTTTTTTTAAAAAAGTGTTGACAAACACAAGGATTTATAGTAAAATACATATCGCCGTCAAACGAAACGTACAGCAGATGGGGGCATAGCTCAGCTGGTTAGAGCACCTGCCTTACAAGCAGGGGGTCACAGGTTCGAGTCCTGTTGCCCCCACCATCACGAAGACTTCTTTTGATGCTTGATTAGAAATTTGGCCCGGTAGTTCAGCTGGTTAGAACGCTAGCCTGTCACGCTAGAGGTCGTGGG